>JAMIGL010000018.1:0-8718 GCA_035905735.1 Minisyncoccota bacterium
CACTATTGCAAAATGGTACACACCGGGCGGTATTTCAATTTCTGAGAAGGGTCTTACCCCGTCAATAGTGATTCCCCAGGCAACAAGTGGTACTATAGATACGCAACTCGAAGATGCAATCAAGCTTTTTACCCAATAATGTTATGAAAGTCATCCTCACTAAATCAGTTCCAAAGCTTGGAAAGACAAATGATGTAATCGATGTGCCTGACGGGTACGCAGCGAATGCATTGTTTCCAAAACGACTCGCCGTACCCGCAACACCAAGTGCGCTTGCAACACTTGCGCAAAAACAAAAAAATGCAATCATTGCCAAAGAGATACAGCATGATTTGCTCGATAAGGCTGTACGATCATTGAAAGGGCAGACACTGGTCTATGCCGTCAAGACAAACGATAAGGGAAGCCTGTTTTCAAAGATTGATGAGATAGATGTCGCGCGCGAGCTCATAGAAAAGCATCGGATTTCAATTGATCCAAAATGTATGACTATTCGCGAAGGTGCGATCAAGCATACTGGATCATATACGGTAGACATTACGGATGGATCATTCACTGCTTCAATTATGCTCACTGTTGTGAGTGAGTAATGACAGAAAACAAAATCCCTCTCGATCGAGAGGGATTTTGTTTTAAATGATGTTTGCTGCTTTTCGTGTGCTTTTTGTTCCGTCAAAGTTGAGCTTGCGCTTCTGACTGAACTTCACCGTGCCGTCCTTGAGGGCGTACAATGTATGATCTTTACCAATACCGACTGATACACCAGGAAGGATTTTGGTCCCACGCTGACGAACGATGATAGAACCAGCGAGTGCCTTCTGACCATCGTAGAGTTTGGTACCCAAATACTGCGCATTTGAGTCGCTGATGTTTTTTACCGCTCCTTGTGCTTTCTTATGTGCCATAGTACCGACTATAGTATCCTAGAGCAGCTTTTCTGTCAATCGGTAACAAGGTATACTTTGTCTAATGGAATCCCTTATTACAAAGCATTATACAGGCCTTTTTGCAGCCTTTTTAGTGATATTTGGGGGATTGGCGTTTTATGCGGGGTATATGCACGCAGGCAGCCCCTTATCGGCGAAAAACGGTGGTGTGGTACTTGCATGTTCCGATGCTGAGCTTTCCGCACTGCGGATTTCGTCTAGTAACTTAGCACAAACAGGAGAATCTATAAAAAACAATAATACAGATAACTTGTCAAGTAGTAGGCAAGGGGAGTGGGTTGGTTCCAAAAACGGTACCAAATACTATACGCCGGGTTGTCCCGGCGCATCCCGGATCAAACCTGAAAATTACATCTGGTTTGATTCGAAAGATGATGCTACAGTCCAGGGGTATAGTCGGGGATCATGTTAAAAGCATTTACATACCTAGTACTCATAGTTTTTCTTGCGATGGCTGGCACCCTGGTGCTTTCACCTGAGAAAGTGCAGTTCTATATTGAAAAATTTAAAAACACGATTGCTACTACCGCGGACAAAACGATTCCTATCGAAATCGTGCCAACACTTCCTGCTATTACCAAAGACCTTGCTGTTCTTGGTATTAAAAATAGAAACAGTTCAGAGCTTTCAGTGAATGATGTGATTGATGCCACCAATACTGAGCGGGTGAAGGCCGGGTTGATGCCGTTGTCTACCAATCCCAAGTTGCTCGCGACAGCAAGCAGTAAGAATGCTGACATGATTGCGTATCAGTATTTTGAACACACATCACCATCAGGCAAAACTGTATCTGACTTAGGACGCGAGGCAAAGTATGACTATGTTGTCATGGGTGAAAATTTGGCACTCGGTAATTTTGATAGTGCCAGTGAGCTTTTGAATGCATGGATGAACAGTCCTGGGCATCGTGCAAATATTCTGAATGATAACTATCAAGAGATAGGTGTTTCAGTTATCAAAGATAAGTATCAAGGCAAAGAAGTTTGGTTTGCGGTTCAACACTTCGGTACAGTACGAGGTGTTTGTCCGACTATTGATACGATACTCAAACGTCGAATCGATGCCACTACCGCTCAACTTAAACTCAAAGAGACACAAATCACACTTCTTCGCAAAGGCCTCGAGTCTCCAGATCGACCAGAGGGGACTGACTATCAGGGTCTATTCAATGAGTTCAACCAGCTTATTGGTCAGTACAATGCATTGCTCAAAACATCCCAGGGAGAGATTTCAAAATATAATGCGCAGGTGAACGCATTCAACAAATGTCTTGCGCAGTATCAGTAAGACAGTCTTGATGTCTGAGAGGGAGTAAGGGTGACTCGATGGAGTCACTTTTTTTATTGGCAAAAATCTCTCTCTTGTTGTATAGGAGGGTATCTTATACTAGTGTCGTACAATATATCTTTTACGACACTATGTAAGTAATATATGACAAACAACTACTTTAAACTATCAATGACTTCTGTCGCGATTTTATTAAATTGTTCCTGGTCATCAATAAGTGCATCAGGTACAAGCCAGTAGCTCATGCTGACTGTTTTTCCTGATGATTTTGTATATTCAAATCTAAGCCAGCCAAGAGATCTTAGTTTTTCACCGAGCTCATTTTTTGCTTTAAGGTATAGTTGATTGCCGATGATTGCGGCAAAAGGCGCATTACTTGAATAAATGCACCATCCCCCCATCATACGGCATGAAGAGATTTCCGTAAGGTTGCCCATGAGGTCATAGCATACAAAATCATGGTATGCGGCATCTTTTTTCATATACTTGCTATTAGACTATTTGTCATACTCTTCGGGTACATCAAATATTGTTTTGGTGTCAGCTGCGGTTCCGGAAATAATCTCCGTGATTCTCTTGCCGCCATAGACAGATGGTAGTATGCCGATACCGTTACATCCCAGGTTGTACAGCAATGTTGGATTTTTGGGTTCTGCGCCCACAAGTCGAATGCCGTTTTTGGTATAGCCCATGAGTCCATGCCAGGTAAACAGGTAGTCAATCTTTTTGTCAGGATCTGAATCGTAGATAGTCTTTCTGAAGGTTTCTATTTTTTCAACCATTTCTTCTGAGTACTCGTGGAGGTGTGAGTATCGAGTGCTGTCATCAAGGATATGCTCGGGGCCTCCGATTGAGATAAGGTTCAGGTCTTGCTTGCCGTCATATTCGTACATTCTTCGGGTAAGGTAAAAATACGGATCTTCAGGGTTTGGGTCAGGGTCAGCCAAATAGCTTATTGCTGTCGGCGGCTTGGTCATTGGTTCGATATAGCCGGACATGTATCCTATCGTTCCATACACCATATGGTGAAATTTGGTATTAATCTCAAGCCCTGATTCATGAATGATGGTAATACCGGTAAATCCATTCGTACACAACACAACCTTGCCTGCTGTAACGGTATGCTCCTCCCCTACCAAAAGCGCAGTTGTACCCTTGAGGAGGATTTTTGAGATCGGGGTTTCTTCGTATAGAGAAAACCTATCGGAGTATTGTTCAAGTAGATAGTTGAGCACTTCTTCACAAAAAAGTGCGCTGTTCACGCATCCTTTTTGATACGACAATACCGCAATAAAGCTATCACTCTTTGTTTCGAGGATCTCCATGATCTCCTTTGCTGGAGCGATAGTATACAGGTCACTGTATTCTGAGGGTATGATATTGAGAAACCCTGCATCTGCTGAAATGAGGAGTTGTTCATTTCCTAGTCCTGCTTTTTTTCTCCATGCATTATTTTTGAGATGGAGTAATACTTGTTCATAACTGGAAAGTCCGGCATGCCCCAAAAAGCGTGAAAATGGAATCGTTAGTCTGGCGTCTGTATACATTTCATCAAGGAGCTGCCACGCATCCTCCACATCCTTTTGACCTTTGGTAGCAAGCTCGAGCCCAAACTCATCGACAAGACTCGCAAACCCTCGTTCAAAGTAGCTAACTACTTGCCCCGCATTATGACCAGTTGCGCCATGCGCCACTTTGTAGCGTTCAAGCATGGCAACACGTGCGCTAGTATGTTTCAGCAGATAAAAGGCTGTCGAAATACCCGCGATTCCACCTCCGATTACAGATATATCAGTAACAATATCAGCGGCAAGCTTGTTGGATGCGCGATTTGCCTTAAGTTGTCGTAGCCAGGGTGATTGGTTTGTGTTCATTGTGCCAAGTATACCAAAAAGACGTGATTTATTGATATACTTATTACTCCATGATTCCTCCTGAAAACAGAGCTATTCTCATCAAGAAACTTAAGGAGGGCTTTGATATACGTAATGCCTGCATCCATGCCAAGATCAACCGTCCGAGCCTTTATATGCACTACAAGGAAGATCCTGATTTTAAAATAAAAGTGCACAAGACAATAGACACATTCAGTCAGCGCCAACAAACAAGAGATACGCTTTCTGCGCGACATGCCCTTCGGAGGATCAAACAAGGGCTCCGCAACAAGATGAAATAGCTTGAGAAATACTATTGAGCAAGCAGTTCAGTGATTTTTGCTTGAGTTACCGCACCTGCAATACCGGTGACAATCAAGTCGTGCTTCTTTTGAAATACCCTGACTGCCTGGGATGTACCTCGGCCGTATCTGCCATCTGGCTTGAGTTTCGTTTTCATCAAAGTATTAAGACTTGCTTGCAAGACTTTTACATCAGCACCAGTACTTCCAGCTTTGAGAACACGAACCGATGAGACTTTTGAAGTAGCAGAAGGTTTTGGGGATTGTTTGGTAGGACCTTCTGTTGCTTCGGCTGTATATTCTTGTTGTAGCTTTTTAGCGATTGGGTTATCTGTTACCGCTGTGGCAATAAGTTTTTTTGCTGCGGCGGTTCGTTCAGCCATGGTGAATTCCTCAGTAAGCCTACTGAACGGATTGATCGGAGCGGTTGTCACATTTTTGTAAATACCAAAATGAAGATGTGGTTTGCCACCCTCACCATTTCCAGTATTGCCGACATAGCCGATAATATCCCCTGCTTTGATGATCGAGCCAACCTTTATTCCTGATGCGATGCTGTCGAGGTGTGCATAATAATATTTCTCATCTCCTGGATTTGCTGTGAATACATAGTTGCCGCCATATCCTCTAAATCCAACACCAATCACCACGGCTTCTGTTGGACTTGCAACCGGAGTACCTGTCGGTGCAACTATATCTACACCTTCATGTGTCCTGCCTGCAGATCGTGCTTGTGACCATGTATCCTTAAGATCTGAGGTGGTCACTCCGAACATAACCGGAATCTTGAGTGTGGTGACTGGTGTAGTAGGAAGCTTCTTTATTTTTGCATGAAGCGCTGGTGTTAGGTAGTAATATGCGGCATATGTCGGCATAGCACCCGAAAAGAGTGTTATAGCCGCAACAAGACTTGTGAGGATTGCTGATTTATTTATTTGCATATTGTTCAGTAAATACCATTAATGAGCCGTCTTTTAGTACGAGACGAAGGTTATCCTGGTCGATACGGTACGAATTTGTCTGCGCAAGAGCTTGCTTGTATGAAGTCTCAACTGATTGAGTTGGACATGGCTTTGTATCACTTTGGGTAAATGCGACAAGTGACAGATCTGATGAGTTGTCAGTGGTGAAGCTTCCAAGATATGTCCCACAATCAGTGGTGGCAACAACCTTATTTGTCGTATCAAATGCAAGAAGATAATCCGAAGGCTCGTCAGGAGTGACAGTGCTTCCATTTGGGAGCTGTGTATAGCTCCATGACCAAGCTGAATCTTGGACCGTCTTGGCGCCTGCAACGGCGGGTCTATCGATAGGTGTACCAGTTGTTGTGCTTACCTCTCCTGCCTCGTACTCTGTAGGCCAGGTGAAATACATGAATGCACCAATACCGAGTAGTGTTATAACGATGAGGAGTATGATCCAGTTGTTTTTATACATGTATCAAGTATACCATCCGATACATCCCTTTTATCGCGTAGGGCCAGGGCATGGCGCAAACGCGCACTGAGGACCAGTACGGCCGACATATGAGCCATCAGGGCATTCTCGGGCTTCCATGGTGCATGCCACCATTTCTCCGTCAGTCGTTGTTGTGGTAGTTGTACTAGTATTTGTTGAAGATCCACCTGTTCGTACTGTGGTTGTGTTGATAGTGGACGACGGTGTTGTTGTGCGGACTGTATCAGTATAAACAGGTGCTGATCGTGTCGTTCTGATAAAGTATCCACTTCGCCATGGTGCTGCATAAAAGAGTGCAATAACCAGTGCGATAATAATAACTACCGTGAGGATCGCTTTGTCTGTTGGATTTTTCATATAGAGTAGAGACGATATAGTATCTACATGGTTACGTTGACGTTGTAGGTAAGGTGTCCTTTAGTATTTGCGCATGACACCGCGGACTACGGCAACGATTGTGAGTTCTCGTTCAGGATAAATAGGTTTGAAGTGTTTGTTTGCGGGTTCGAGCCATACAGTAGATCCTTTTGTATAAAAATATTTCATGGTGAATTCCCCGTCTACATTTGCAATGACAATATCACCGTTTTTGGCGGTGGTGGTACGTTCCGCAATCACGATATCGCCATTTGCAATGTGTGCATCAATCATGGAGTCGCCATCAACTTCAAACAGGTATGTTGAGTCACGTTTGCGAACGAGGTAGTTCTCAATGTTGAGCGTGTCATCAGTTGCTTCACCTGGTGCAGGCAAGCCTGCCTTTACGGTACCAAGTAACGGCATTTCATCAAACAATCCCGTAGGGATAAGCTTGCCAAGCCTGTCTTTTGTAACAACCCCTGCTTCGACAAGCTTTTCTATTACTCGAGCCACTGCATTTTTTGATTTGAATCCAAACAGTGATAGCATTTCCGAATATGTCGGCATACGCTTTCGTGCATGATAGAACGAGATAAGTTTTTCTTGGTAATCCATAGGTTAGAAAAAAGACGCAAATGTAGGAAGTCGAAAAAATGATACGGCTTTGCGCTGTCTTCCAAAGCGCTTGAGTATCATTGTATACCGTGCAAACTGGTTTGGATACTGGTAGATGCCCTGGCTAGTAGTTTCGTTGGCTGTGACAATGAGTTTGATACGATCTATCTCATGCTCAACAAGTCGCTTAAAAGGAGTTGTTTTCATATTAGAATGAGGTAGCAAACAATCTCCCAAACAAGCCGACTGACTGTTTGCGTGCCGCTATTTTGCGAAGGAGCGCCTTGTGTTCACGAGAGTCTGCACCGTATGACTGCCCGTTGATGATTTTGAGATCGATGCGCTCATTGAGTCGCTTGATTTTGTTTTCGATTGTTTTGATGTATTGAGTTTGTGACATACGTTTGGGTTGATTGATATTAATAACTCGACCCTTTTAGTATAAGTGAACGAACGTTCACCGTCAACAATACTTATCCACAGATGCAGTGTGTTGTACTTATGATTCGTGCCCCAGTGCTATTTTGATTGCTTCTGCCGCGATAACATGTGCGGCATCAGCTTTGTAGAAGTGTCTTGCATGTCCAGCCATTGCATCATATCGATCCTGATGTTTCAAGATAAGATCAATCTCATTTTTGAGTACTGATGAAGTGAGGTTTGACTCTTCGATGACTGTACATGCACCCGTACGAGCATAGTGATAGGCATTTTTGCGCTGGTGGTCACCGTGAAAGATTTCTCCCCGACCAGGAATGATGATGGATGGCTTACCCCATGCCGCAATTTCAAATATGGTCGATCCTGCGCGAGATACGATGATATCGCATGCGCCACCAAACATTTTTGTTTCAAGATCTGACAGGTATGGATAGACTTTGTACCGAGTGCGGCGAGTATCATCACCCAGTGTGATGCGTGCATCGGTCTGTATCTCTTCAAATTGCTTCTTCCCTGTCTGATGGATGATTTGATAGTGCTCAAGAAGGTCTGGCAGGATATTGACCACCGTATCATTAATGATTTTTGCACCAAGAGAGCCCCCGATAACACCAATCACCGGCATTGTCTCATCAAGTTCAAAGTATGATTTGGCACCTTCCTTTGCAGCAAGTGCTACACTTTTTCGTATCGGTTGTCCGGTTATTGAAACTTTTGATTCATCAAAATATGCAGAAGCTTCCGGATATGACAATGCGACCCTGTATGCAAACCTTCCTGACCATTTGTTTACTCGTCCTGGTACAGTATCTGACTCGTGAATAATAACGGGAATGCGAAGCAGCTTTGCCGCAACAAGTGCCGGAAAGCTCGCATAGCCACCTTTTGAGATGACGACATCCGGGTACAGCTGAAAAACTTTGATTAGCGCCTCAACAATACCAAAGCCTGTCTTGAACACATCGATGAAGTTCTGAAATGAAACGTATGTCCGGAGCTTGCCAGCCGTTATCGGGATAAAGGTTACAAATTGTGCGTCAAACAACTCTTTTTGAGGATTGTCAGTCGCCATATAGTAGAGCTTAAAGTCGGTATAGTGTTCATGGTCTGCAATACGGTTGAGCTCCTCCGCGATCGCAAGTAATGGATAAATATGGCCACCTGTCCCCCCTCCTGTTAATAAGATTTTCATATGATGCTGTTAGTATACATTTTTTTCACGATTTTCGTGAGCAGAAACGTTCAGCACTATCCCGGCTGATGCCAGTGCAATAGCAAGCGAAGTACCTCCATGACTAATAAAGACCAATGGTACACCCGTCAGTGGAAAGAGCCCTACGAGTGACATCATGTTTAAAAATGACTGACCTACGAGGATCGTGACAATACCAACGACAAGATATCGACCAAAGCTGTCACTTGCATGCATTGCAA
>JAMIGL010000019.1:0-21286 GCA_035905735.1 Minisyncoccota bacterium
GTATGGCGGTGACACGCACCATTCCATTGGTAGATAGGAGTGCCTTTCCTTTATAAAAGGGAGGAGTGTATGAGTCTGCTGCCTCCCAAAGCATATCGACACTTGCTGGCCGAAGTGTCACTGATGCATTTCCCGGGAGGATGCCACCTGATATAGTCGCAGTGATAATGCCGACCTCTCCTGCTGCAGGTGCTGTCACCACAATCTCTGTTCTCCCTGTTCCCCCACTCACTATTTTGTTGTTATATTTCCAGGTGATGACTGACTGGTCGAGGTCTACACTGAAGCTCTGTGCTCGCAGTGTCACTTGTTGGAGTGGGGATGGGTTTGCAGGTATCGCACTGATCGAAAGGTCTGCAGACTGAGCCATTGCGTGTGGCGCAGCTGACAAGATGAATATGAATGAGAGGATAGAGAGTGTTGTTCTACAAAAGCGCTGGTACATGCATCAAGTATATCACTTTAGCCGTGTTGTTCCCGAAATTCCTGTTTTGCTTGTTGGATTGAGATGACTTGGGATGGATCGGAGGTGATGATTTGGTCTTCGGTATATGACGCGATTATCTTGAGTGCGACATGTTTGAGACCTGCAAAGAATATTCCCTCCCCTACGCCTGACTCAAGCAGGAGATATTTCTCTTCATCAGTGAGGTTGAACGTCTTTTGGAGGACATCGACGGTTGATGGGGATTGTTTCAAGAGTAGCTGAATCGAAGAGTTGGTGACGATAGGTACTCCATACGGACTTTTCATGAAGTCTCCGACGTCTTGGGTAATGGTACAGAGCCCGAGGTAGTATTTGCGTCCACGTTTTGCGATGGAGTATAGGAATGAAGCAGTATCGTCTGATTTCATCATCCACCATGCCTCATCCACCACCAGGAGGCGCTTTTTGAGCTGTTTGCGAACCGCATTCCAAATGAAATGCGTCACGATATACATCGCCGCGGGTTTGAGATCATCTTCCATGTCTCGCACCGAGAACACGACGAACTTTTTGTTGATGTCGACGTTGGTTGGCTGGTTGATGAATGTTGCCCATGATCCATGGGTGTATTTGGTGAGACGGGCGAGGATAGACTCAGTTCCCTCCATGCCGGAGAGCACCATTTCAAAGTCGGACAACAATGGTGGCTCGATACTGCGAAAGTCTGACTCGGCAGTAATATCCTTGAGGCTGTACGTCTCGGTGATTGCGCGATCAATGATAGAGTCTTCTTCTGGTGAAAGGCCACCGAGCATGATGCGCATGAGTCCTACAAGGTTGATGATGTTGCTGCGAAGGACGTCAGATGGAGACTCGTCTTCTCGTGGTATCGGGAGGTCAAACGGGTTGATATGGTGATCTGATGAGAGTGAGATGTTGAAATATCGCCCACCGATTGCTTCTGCGAGGTACTCATATTCTCGTTCAGGGTCAATCACGATCACATCGGTATCAAACATGAGCGTACGAATGATCTCAAGCTTTGTTGCGTATGACTTACCGGCACCGGATTTGGCAAAGATGATTGAGTTGTAGTTTTCAAGGCTAAACCGGTCAAAGATGACGAGTGATGAGTTGTGGCGGTTCACGCCGTAGAGGATACCTGTCTCGCTCGTCAGATCAAAGGAGACGAATGGAAACATGCTTGAGATGGGCTCGGAGTTCATCTTTTGTGTCACATTGAGCTTGTCTGCCCCGATAGGGGTCACAGTCTTGAAGCCGTCTTCTTGCTGAAAGAGTGTTGGCTTGATGTAGATCATTTTGGACTCGAGCATGCTTTTGATCTCGCTCTCACTTCGAAACAGGTCGGTCTCGTTGTCGGCGTAGATAGTAATATAAAAGCCGATGTTAAACATCTTTTCTTGTGCCTGGGTCAGGTTGTCGCGGAGCTCTTCGAGGTCTTGGTATGCAGTGTCGAGCATTGGATCTCGGACAAGTCCTTTTTGTTGGCGTACCATGATCTGACTCTCCACCTCGGCAATCTTTTTTTGGAAGTGTTTGAGCAGCTCTGCTGTTTCGATTGGGTTGACGTATATGGCAATATCAAAGATCTTGTCGAGGTTGATGATCGGAGTGAGCCAGTTGTCGGTGAGGTAGCGCGGATATGAGATGACAAAGAATGTTCGGACAAGCTTGTCCCCGATGCGCATTGCTTTTGGAGTGATTTCGATTGCGGACGGTGCTATCTTGTCGGAGAGTTCCATGGTCGCCCATTCATGAATATCAGACGACGAAATAGGCAGCAGCTTGCTTGCAGGTTTGGGTTCTTGTTTTGCTGAGCCGAATATCGACATTGGTGTCTATAGTATAGCGTAGATTGTGCACAACGTATGCACGCACTCTCTACCCTGCTGCTTGTGTGGTGGTTTCTCCTGGGTTGTATGTCTTGTAGAGAAGCTCAATAATCTCCTGTGTGCCAAGCTGTGCGATACGCAGACCGAGTCTGGTGAGGCCTTGCTCGACGACACTCATGCGCTGCTCGATCTGTGTGCGTTCTTCTTCGAAGTTTTTGATATCATCTGCACCCTCATCTCTGTTTTTGTTCAAGAATGACAGTATCTTTGAGATACCTCCCCCTTTTTGGTTGATGACAGGAGGAATATACGGGATAACGACAAAGAAGTTTTTGCGCATAATGTTCACATTGTCGGTAAAAGAGCGGATGAATTCGATGTATTCGCGTGTCTGCACCTGGAGGAGCTGTTCTTGCTGCTCCTTGAGTCTGTTTTCAAGGGTGACGAGGTATGGTCGCACATCGTAGCGTCGTGACTGAATGACTATCTGTATCGGAAAGTCGAGCGTGTTGAGAAAGCTCTGAAACTGCATGAGTGTGGCGCGCTGTTCATCGTAGGATTTGAGCGAAAGGTTGATGGATGAGACGAGTACTACCGTTGCAAGGGTGCCGTCTTTCAAGACGACGATACCATCGTGCACTTCTTGGACAGGAACAAATTGTTGGGCCGGCGTACCGAATGTTGCCATAATAGATTTATTTAGGGGTGTTTTGGACGTCGAGGCTCCACGAGAGAGTCTTGAGTTTGCTCTCAGAAAGTGTACCACGGTTTGTCGGTGCTACAGGGATTGCTTTTTTTGTTTCAACTTTCTGTTGGGAGCGCCACAGGTAGAGTCGTGAACGAAGGTAGTATTTGATGAATGACTCGACGGTGAAGATGAACGGCTTGTCATTGTATTTAAAGAATGCGAGCGCGAGTGCAAATCCTGCGAATGCCGGCACAAGTACCAGTGCGACTACTATCGGGAAAAATCTCAGTGATAGATATGAAAACCCTGCTCCCCCGGCCAGATACGCAAACTGCTTGAACGTCAGCGGGCCAAAGACTTTGTCCTCGATATCGATAAACTGTGGAACCTTGAACTGCATACGTATAGTATACATGCAAAGCAATGAAAAAAGCCCATTCGTTTCCGGAATGAACTTTTTTGAGGGGTTACAAATCTACTTTTTCGCGATAGGAGTCTGTCGCCCGTGGTTGCGCTGGAGGTGTTGTCGACTTGTCCAGACTATAGTCGCGTTTGGTTGGAGGTGCAATGACACTTGATTGGCTGAGACGACTACCGAGATTTACTAGAGTATCTGCAACTGTTTTATTGCTAGTATCAGGAGCAAAAAGTATATCTTTTGCGTTAAGAATATTGGTTATTTTTTCAATTACAATCAATATTGTTTTTTCATCAATAATATTTTTGTCTATATTTTTAAGATTTAAAAATAAATTTTCTTGTTTTAAATCTTCTAATATAAATAATGTAATTTCATTATTTAAAAAAAATAGTTGATCTTCATTTAATTTTAATTCTTCTTTAATATCTTCAAGTAATCCATTAAAAGCAGCTAATAATTCTGTTTTTTCTATAGCCTTTAGATCTGTTGATGTTGAAGTTTTGGTAGATTCCATATTTTTATTATAAACCAAGCTGTGTTCGAACACTTGCTATATCATTTGTGACTCGATTTCGATCAGAGATGACCGTGTTAGGAGATGGCATACCATGATTAGGGTTATTTGATTGGTAAGTTGCAATATCAAGTACGTTTAGGTTGTTAATTGTTGTTCCTAATGTTGTAGCTATAGGTTGTAACGTATTATAAATACGCAGTTGATCTCTTTGAAGTGTTGCAAGTCGTGTCAGTAGTTGAGTGCGCTGGTTATTACTAATAGGATTTCTTGCCATTGCTGCGCGCGCTCGGACAATATTATTTCGTGCTGCACCTTGAATTGCACCTTGTCCAACTACTGCAGCTCCGACGGCTGCGACTCCGCCAGTAACTGCTGCTCCAGAGATTGCACCTATTGTCCCTGCAGTTCCTATGGGTGCAGTTACTCGGTTTGTTGATCGAGCTGCAATATTAGAAAGAACAGTGCCTTGGGTAAGTGCATTTTGAAATGTTTGCTCTCTATTTCGATTAGTTTCTGCGCTTGAGTTAGGACGAGCGTTTCCTGCCGCTGTTTGACGCTGTTCATATCTTTGCCTGTGTTGTTCTTCATCAAATACTTGTCCTTGCTGAAGAGCTGCTGCTTCTGCTGCAGCTCTTTGAGTCTGATATGCATTTTCCCAGGTACGATTTGCGGCATCCATTGCCGCCGCTGCAGCACCAGTAACTTGAAAACGATTTGCTCGTTGGGTAAGTGCTTGTTCATTTCTTGAAATTGCACCCTCAAATCCTCCCGCAGTTTTATTTGTTCCTGTTCCTAGTATTTTTGAAATACCATTATTCAAGTTGAAACCTGTTTGTTTTTCAACTTCTTTTCCTAACTTAGTGTTTCGAACATCATAAGTTGCTGCAGACATTTTACCTCCACCTACCATTGCCCTATCTGCAAGTTTTGAATACCATCTGCCGCTTGAAGAAGCATTTTGTAGTGTTTGTGAAGTTGCAATACGCTGGCCAAGTCTTCCGGCTACGTTTCTACCTATTAGGGCAGTACCGCCAGTTGCTACGCCAAGTGCTCCGCCGGCAACAAAACCAACTGCTTTTTCTCCCATGTCTTGAACTATCTTTCCCATTTCGCCAGCATACTGTTTGGCAAGGCTGACACCAGTCTTGATGAGTTGGTAGATGATGAGCATGGGGATTGCGATATAGAGGACGTTTTCAAAGAATGAGCGGTCCCCTTTGGTGACGCCGAATGCTTCCATAAAGTCGGTCTGAAGAAATGCGTAGATGATATAGAGAAAGAAAATAAATATCGGCGCAAGCATTGCATAGCTGGTGAGCTCCTTGGACCAGTCACTCCATGAGAGCTTGGGAATCTTGCCGATGAGTGGGAGGTTGCCACGGGTGAGGACTGCAAGCGGTGAGAATATCATCGTCACATAGAGTCCAATGACACGACCAAGGAACATGAATGCTACTCCCCAGAACATCATTGCCACTGCCACCATAATAGCCGCACCGATGAGGGTGACGATGATGAAGTACCCAGCGTACTCACTGGATGATTGAGACATGCCATTTCCAGATTCAAAAGCATTAGCATTTATTGTCCCATTTTGTGTATTCGTTTGAGAATTAAAATTTGTAGATGTATTTGATGCATCGTTCGTACCTTTATTTTCTATAATAGGTCTTGAGGAAAGAATAGAAGAGCTCAGGATAGTCTGCGGGTTAAATGACGCGACAATCTTTTCTGAGAGGGGCCAGTATCCGCCGATACCCCGCTTGTACTCGACTTTGCCGGTGCTGAGATCAGGAGAACAGTCTTTGGTGGTACAGACACCGAGCTGGTTGTAGAACACTCGGGCAACGACGTTGGAGAGGTCGATGATCACACGTGTGCCAAACAAGCTGAAATTGATGGCAAGTGCATTGATGAGGAGTGTTGGGATCACTTTCTTCATCGAGACGCCGCCGATGTTGAACACTGTCGCAAAGCCGGTCCATACAAGGATAATAATGAAAAAGATGTTGCAGATATCACGCACCAGCTGCCAGCCTGTGTTGACGAATGCAAAGCGGTACGACTCGTCACTGACAGAGTATCCGATAAAGAAGTCAAAGAGGTACCCAAAGAGCGCTGCGATAAAGCTGATCGGTTTGTAGATGAGTCCGTAGATAACTTGTGCTACACATCCGAGTACGCTTCCACTAAGAATGCCGCATTCAGGGAGTCCTCCATCTGTTGATTGACTTGTTGCTTGAGTATTAAAGGTGGTTGTTGCTTGTTGTTCTGCAGCCGATTCGTTATCTGGAATATCAAAACTTTTTGTTTCTCCTATTTTATAAAATGCAGTACCTCCACATAAATTATTTGGATTTCCATCAGCATTTTTTCCTGCAAGACTGTTATCTATTGAATATTTGTATCCATCAGTTTTTTGTCCGTTTCTGTCTCTATATATTCCATTACTGGTAAAGTATTCAACCCTATCTCCACGAGGAGCATCTTGACCGTCTGATTCAGAGCAATACCAAAAATCAACCGTGTATTCTTTTCCTGTTGCATCATAAGGTACTGGGTTTTTAAATGTTACAGCGGTACGGATGTTTTGATGGGTGATTGCATAATTACTACTTCCACTTACAGCAACAAATCCTGCTAATGCTCCAATTCCAGGAGCAATAATACCTGTTGCTCCTAGTGCTGTAGCAATAGTAGTTAGCGCAATACTACTACAAAGAGCTGAGGTATCAGACCTAAAAAAGTATCCAATTTGTACCTGTTCCTTGTTGATACATGAAGGATCCCAATATTTTGAAGAAATAGGGCGAACGGCATATATCTGGTTACCTCCAGTATCTTGATATCCTATACGTACAACATAAGTTTCTTTATATACGGCATTATTTGTATCATAGATACTACCAGTGGGTGTTTCTGCTACTTTATCTTGATAATAGTTCCCTTTTGCGCGTACCATATCGGTACCAGGATCCATTACGAGCCAACTTTCGACATTAAATGTTGAAACTCCAGTAGTACCCCGTTCTTTTGCTATTGACTGGGTTACACCACTGCGATCTGGTAGGTTGGGATTATTAGGTGATTTGTACGAATTTTCAAACAGTGTTCGATATACATCATATGGATCACTTTGCTGACCAAAACTTGGTGAAACATTTCCAAGCAATATAAGTATTATAACGGTAGAAAAAAGTGCGATCTGAGCAAATCGCTTTGATGAATGTTTGATACGAGAAAATACGCGTGCGTGCACGGGATAAGTGTACCATTTTTGGTTTCAACCAACTACCACAGGTTCAGTCTGAGCGCGCGTTGCAACATTGTTTGATAGAGTATTTTTGATCCAGGATAGTTTGGTCCAAAATCAAACCCGTATTGATCTACTTGCGGTGCAAAATAGTAGAGCACATCCGCTGCGCCTCGCCAGAATGGTGTTGCGACTCGTGTCTTGTAGGCAGGATTTGCAAGGTTTGGAGTCTTTTGTTCGCACCAGGTGTTGAGTTCGTTTGCTTTTTTGATGGTAGAGATGTATTCGTTGTAGTTGTCGAGCTCCTGGTTGGCATCACTGTCGTTGTGCAGTCGGGATGCGATGCGGTCAAAACGTTGGCGGAGACGTTCGAGCTCCACTCGCTCTGCGTCGGTGAATGCAATGTTCATGTCAGCTTCACTGCATCCTGCCATCGTGTCGGTGATGATACCACCCCCTGTTCCTGATGTCGTAAGGATGGGTGGGGTACCACTACCACCACCGCTTCCCGACCCACTACCTTGTGTTCCTGCGCCAAAGCCACCACCTATCGGTGAGATGGTATCGCTGGTAAATGAGCTGACTGTTACCTGTCCGCCATCCCCTATGTTCATACCGTCTCCAAAGTTCCCTCCGTTTGTCGTACTATCTGTGCCACTACCCGCAGTAGGGTCGGTGAATTCTGACGAAAGGTCGCCATTTGCACCACCGCCATTTCTGTTTGAGCTTCCAAGTCCGATGAATTCTCGGAAGGTGGGAGCTGTTCTCCCCTCTTGTGTGGCAACCTGGCGACTGCGGTACCAGAGTGCTCCTACGATGCTTGCAGTGAGGAGAAGTATGATCACTATAATGATGAAAAGTTTGCGTGGTGTCATAGGTTATAGGCGGCTATAGAAATATCTGCGTGCTTGAGCTGACTCTTCAATGATCGGATCTGGGACATCTGACTTCTGACGGGCAACCGGGACGATCTGGTTGTTGTCGATAACGTATGCCTTGTTGATACAGGCCAGGTCTACCGGTGTCCCGTTGGCTGCCTGTTCCGCGATATATCGCGCTTTTGCCGTTGCAACGAGTGCGTTGACTTGCTGTCGTATGTCCTCAAGTTCGCGTATTGCACGGCGGGCATCAACTTCATTTGTTTCGTACTGTGCATTGATATCGTCAATGTTCTGGCTGTATGCGGGGAGCTGTGAGAGCTCATCCATTATGTCCCCTACCTGCCCTTCGGCAAAGTTTTGGTTGGTGAGTGTTGACTCGAGGGAGACATAAGCATTGGTCAGTGCCACTTTTGAGAATGTGGATTTGTAGAGATCGGTCAGGTCTTTAAATCCTTGATCAATCCATTGATAAATATATTGTTCAAATGTCGGGCCACCACCGAGTGCGGTGTCGATACTTGCACCTCTGCGCGGTTCCATACTAGTCTTGTCATCGAGGTATGCACCGGTGGTGTCCCATGTTCTGTTTCCTGCAAATTTTGTCTGCTTGATACTACTCACCCATGTCTGATAGTTGGACGCAAGGCCTTGCTGCCAGGTAGGATTTGGCCCTGGGAAACAATAGTCGAGACGACCAAGTGTAGGGATTATCTCATTTATGGCCATGTGTGCATCATAGGTGCGGTTGAGGAAGTTGTACTGTGTTTTGAGTATTGCGTAGGTGTGCTGTGGACGTGAGATGTCAAAGTCGCCTGATATACCACTTGCACCGCTGACATTGCTTGTCATGATGGTGTTACCGTTTGAGTCAAGTACAACGTTAAGGCCTGCGAGACCATTGGGATCGCTGCCTGTTCCCCTACCACCAAGTGCAGCAAGTCCTCTGCTAAAGAGGTTGTTCACGAGTCTGTCAAAAAATGACATCAATACTTCATTGAGACTATCCGCAAGCTCGAGCTGTCCTCGGGTGCTTCCGGTAATACCGGCAACTTGCTCCGCGATGATAGATCCCGGGGTGACTGTTTTGTCCTTAAGGCAGCGAAGCTTGCCGTTGCCACCCACAATCCCTGGCGTTGAGCCCATGCATGCCTTCACCAGATCATCATATTTTTTGTTCACACCGTTTTCACATGTCGTGATTGCTGCAGTGTTCTGTGTTGAACCTGCAAATGCGCTGACTGTTGTGTTTTGAACTTTACAGTTTTGAAGTTCTTGTCTGCGCTGATCAGTATATTTTGCAGTACATGAGTCGGATGATGTTGCTGTGGTGATTTGCGCTGTTTGGGGCTTCTCCCATTCGACACATTCTTTCATATCCAGAAAGCCGTTGTTGCGCTGAATTTCTGCCTCTGCTGCTGCTTGTTTGGCGTCAATCTTTTGTGCGAGGGTTCCTGCTGCCTGAAATGTTGCACCGATAGGGTTGTTGCGGTCGACTTGCGTCGTGTTGAGCCAGGCATTCCATCCTCCCTGGCTGAAGTCTCCCATAAATGCGTTGTATGATCGTGCCTCCGGGGTATCCATCACTTTGTTGACGAGGCCGTCAGTTTTGCCGGTGATTTGCTGTGTCACGGTTGAGCGAAGTGCATTGCCAAATATAGGGTTGCTACCTTGGAGTGTGGTGAGGTAGCCCTCTATTTCACGGTCTTTGATGCGCTTGAGGAATGAATTTTGGTCCTGAACGTAGAGTGGATTGCCACCAAAGCCGGTGTTCGCCCAGTTGATAGTGCTTGATGAGAGCTGCTGGAGCATTCTTTTTGCTATTGAGTATGCAGCGCCATCAAGACAAGTCTTTGCGTACTTGAGTGTTGCGTCGCCGACAGGGACTTCTTTGCTAAATCCGGATAGTGCCGCTGATGAAAGACCTATCAGTCCCTGGACTGCAGTATTTTTTGCACAACCGATAGCACTACTTCCGAGGGTACTCAAAAGAGCGGGTCCAAAACTGTTGGTATTACCACTTGTTCCGGCAGTGTTGCTACTACCTGATACGCCGCCCGTGTTTGTTGTGCCACCTACTCCGCCGGTGTTGGTAGTACCAGAAGTACCGCCAGTATTGGTTGAGCCAGTAAGTCCCGGGTTGGGTGTCTGCGCGAGCACATCAAGTGGCAGTGCGGTGAACGTGATGAGTAGTGCAAACAAACTGAGCGCAATCTTTTTCATACTATCATCGTAGTATACCGTATCTGATGAAATAATCCTGTAGGCCGAGTGTGGACTGTCCGAGACGTTCCGCATATCTGTTGTAGATTGCGATACCTGCAAGTGCCTGGGTGCTGTTGTTCTCAAGTTCCATGAGATAGGTGAATGATGCGGCGATACCGTAGAGACTGTTGGCAATGTCGAGGTGGTATTTGGCAACACCGACAGGTGCCGGTAGTCGTACCATTGCTGCAGCGTATGCTTTGTAGGTGGTTGCCGTTGCGGTAAGTTCTGGGATTCTGCTGTAGTCACCTTCCTCGAGGGCGGCTATGACAACATCAATCTCTGCTTGGTCAAAGTCGTACTTGCTCGTGAGTGTGCCAAATGCTTTTGCGTAGGTCTGAAGCGATGCGGCTGTGGTTGCTACGGTTGTGATATCGCTCAATGAGTATTTGAGTCCGACTTTTGCAAGGTCGATAGTTGAGCCAAAGCTTGCTGCTATCTGGGCAAGTGCGGCATTGTCAGTCTCATCTGACTGCCCGAATGCTGCCGAGAGTGCAAAGAGGTCGCGAGCAAGTCTGTCAGTATCATTGGCAGGGGCGCTGTCTTGGATGCCGAGTGATTTCTTTTTCTGCTCGATGAGCTGCTTGTTGGGAACGCCGTTGGTATACAGGACTGCAGGGTCAAGGCCCCAGAGCTTTTCTTCCCAGTCAGCGATGCCGTTGCCATTGGTATCTTGTGCAAGTGTTCCGCCGACGGTCTTTGGTGCCGGAGGAAGCGGGTCTTTGTTAAAGAGTGCGCGAAACCATGCCGTTTGCACTACAAGAACAACAACGGTCAGCCCGATTGCGATTGAGCCACGAATGATAAATTGTTTGCTCGGACGGTTTGACTGCATGGTTATCGTGAGACACCGTAAAGCGTCACTTCAAATGCTGGTACAGGAGCATCTGTTTCAGGGTTAAAGCACGTTTTGGTATCAGGTACTATGTTGTAATTTCCAAGGATCCACCCGAGTCGTTTCGGTAGTCCTTTTTTGGGAAATTGAATAAAGTATGGTCCTGCAGGGTGTACTGATACAGGTCGAATAATAAACGGACCATATCCTGCAGTACAAGTAATCGCAGCACTCAGGTCTGTGGGTGTCGAGAGTATCATGCCGCCAAATGGTCGCGTTCTCTTTGAGACGGCAAATGTTATTGCTGGAATACTGATAAGTATCAGAAAAATACCAAGCACAATATATTTATGTTTTTTCATCACGTAGGTATTGTACTACCTTTGCACACTCTCTTCTACTAGCTGTGTGAGTCTTCCCCACTGTGCAAGCGAGAGTTCTTCAGGGCGGATCTTGGGATCAAGTGATGCTGCTGAAAGGATGGCGAGTGCGCGGTCCTTGTCATCGAGAAAGTCTGCGAGACTGCCACCGACTTGCTTTCGCTTTTTGCCAAATATCGCTTTCATTACCTCAAAAAAGAGCTTTTCGCTGGTGTGGTTGAAAAAGTCTCGTGAAATACCTTCTATATATAGTATGGCGGAGTCCACCTTGGGCGGTGGGTTAAATGCGCCGGGTGGTACCTTGGCGATTACTTTGGGTTTGCCATAGGCATTGACTGCTATTGAGAGCACGCTTTGTTTGCCACCACGTGCTTGTCCGCCCCCTCCATGTGAGGGCTGACGGGCGACGATCCGATCCGCCACTTCCTTTTGCATGAGGAGTACCATGCTTTGTGGTTGGTTTTCAGTACTCAGAAACTGCTCGATGATCGCACCTGTGATGTAGTATGGGATATTGGCCACAAGTTTATATCCTATTGGTAGTGTTGAAGGATCAAATTTGAGAATGTCTCCCTCTATAATGACAAGCTTCCCCATCTCGATTTCATTTGCAAATCGCTCCTCGAGGATTGCGATCATATCGCGATCCTTTTCAATGGCAAGCACTCGCTCTGCCTTTGCAAGCAACCGCTCAGTCAAAATCCCGGTCCCGGGACCGATTTCAAGTACAAAATCCGTGGATGCGATATTAGCTGCCTCGACAATCTGACCCAACGCCTTTTCACTCTTGAGGAAATGCTGCCCGAGGGATTTCTTTGCTTTCATAGGGACACTATAGCGTATTAGAGATACACCGTGAACCCAGACTCTCCTTGTCTACTTTCACGGATGATGAGCTCATCCGGAATGTCCATCAGGAACTCCGACGGCATTCGCACGTCGCGCATACCATAAATAGTACGCATCGATGCATAGGTGAGGTAGAGTTTGTGACGTGCACGCGTGATAGCGACGTACATGAGACGGCGCTCCTCTTCCGCATCTGCTCCGGTCTTTTTACTATCGCGATCACTGGGAAAGAGTCCTTGCTCAAGTCCGGTCACAAACACGGTGGCAAATTCAAGTCCTTTTGATGCATGGATCGTCATGAGTTTCACCCCTCGTGCTGCTTCGAGGTTGTCCTGGTCACTCATGAGCGCTGCTTCTTCGAGGAGCTTGTCGAGACCATCCTCGGTACCCATCTGGTCATACCTGACGCCAAGTGTTACGAGCTCGCGCAGGTTCTCGATGCGCTCTTCTCCATCAGGCTCTCCTTTGTAGAACTCCTCCATCTTGCTCTCGGTGATAATGTATTTGAGTGTTGCAGAGACTGAGTTTGTTGTTGCGTAGTCAGCAATACTCTCGATGAGTTTGTAAAACAGTTCGACTGATGTCTTTGCTTTGCCACTGAGACTTTCCTTCCCTTCTGCAAAGAGTTTGGTGATGGTGACCTTGCCGATACCACGTGTCGGTACATTGATGATGCGTTTGATATCGATGGTGCTCTCCGGGGTGAGTGCTGCGCGCAAATACGAGAGCACGTCTTTGATTTCCTTGCGTTCAAAGAATTTCACGCCGAGCACCTGGTATGGGATGTGGTATGAGAGGAATGCTTCCTCGATGGCGCGTGACTGAAAGTTGGTGCGAAACAGTACGGCAATATCCTCAGGCGCAGTGCCGCTGTCGATAGCTTCGACACAACGCTCTACAATGAAGTTTGCTTCGTCGCTCTCATCGTATGCGCTATAGACTGAGAGCATTTCACCTTCGGCGTTGTTGGTAAAGAGGTTTTTTGGTTTGCGGTAGCTGTTTTTGCCGATGATTTCATTTGCTGCGGCGAGGACTGCCTTGGTTGAGCGGTAGTTTTCTTCAAGGAGGACAACGGTTGCTTCCGGATAGTCATGCTCGAATTCCAAAATGTTTTTGATGTTTGCACCGCGCCATGAGTAGATGCTTTGGTCAGAGTCACCCACGACACAAATGTTCTTGGTGTGCGATGCGAGTGCTTTGGCGATACGGTACTGGACTTCGTTGGTATCCTGGTACTCATCTACATGAATGTGTGACCATCTCGCATGACACCATGCACGCGCTTCGGCATTGTCCTCAAGGAGACGGACGACTTCCGTGAGAAGGTCATCAAAGTCGAGTGCCTTTTGCTCTACCTTGCTTGCCTTGTAGCGTTTCCAGATTTGTCCGGCAAGTCTGAGGTTGGGATTTGCTTCACTCATGAGCTGCTCGGGATCAAGAAATGCATTTGCTGAACGACTGATCGTGTTTTTGATACCGCGTGGATCATGTGCTTTGGGATCCATGCCAAAGTACACCATCGCTTCCTTGATGAGTGCGGTCGTGTCATTGTCATCAAGGATGGTGAAGCGTTTTGCCATGCCGTTATATGCACCAAACTTTCGAAGGAGGTAGACACAGAGGCTGTGAAAGGTTGCGAGGAATGGGAGCTCTCCATGAGATACCAGCGGGATGTCGTTCACCATGTGTGACACTCGTTCACGCATTTCTTTTGCCGCCTTGTTGGTGAATGTCACCGCAAGGATACTCGATGGTGCAACGCCTGTGGTGATGAGGTGGCAGATACGATGTGCGATGGTCTTTGTCTTGCCAGCACCAGCGCCCGCAACGATGAGCAGAGGTCCGTCGGTGGTGATGACAGCTTTCTTTTGTACATCATTGAGTCCGGTAGTGAAATCCATAGTGCATAGATTGTACTGGCAAATATCAGAAAACAAAAATAACCCTTTGGAATGCGCTATATCTAAGGATTCGAGCACAACAGAATATATTTCTAGTATGGTCAATGTATTGAAATATAAGGATATTTTATCCAAAAATCATTGACTATATTTTTCAAATATTGTGAAATCAAAAAAGTGTGTATTTCCCTGGTATCATTTCTCTTTGTAAGTATGAGATCATTACTATATAGTGTTCGTACACGTCTTCGCCGGATCGGCAAAGTATCCAAACTCCTTGTAGTGGTGTTTCTCCTTGTGGTACAGGTTGGTATCGGGCATACCCTCTTTGGGCAGCTGTCGTCGACCAGCACCCCTTCTCTTTCTCAGGTCAAGGATGTGCAGGAGTCTCTCGAGACCGAGGGTGAGATCCAAGATACCACCCAGTCCCTTGATTCGTTTGAGAACGATAAGCCTGTCATCAGTACCTATACTGTTGCCGCAGGTGACACTATTTCGACTATTGCGTCAAAGTTTAGTATTTCAACAGCGACCATTCTGTGGGCAAATGACTTGACGACCAAGTCAAAGATACGCGTTGGGCAGACACTAACCATCCTTCCGGTGACAGGTATTCAATATACGGTCAAAAAGGGTGACACTATTTCCGGGATAGCGGCGACATTTGATGCCAATAGTGAGGAAATCATGGCGATTAATGAATTTGAAGATGCCAATGATCTTCGCTCTGGCACCAAAATCATTATTCCTGATGCAGTACCTGTCGCCCCTGTCAGTACAAAGGTAGCTCCAAAAACTGCCGCAAAAAAGGCTACCACTACGGCTACCCCGACTAAAGAAACTGCTACTGAAAAAGGCTACTATGCAAACCCGATGCCGGGAAGTGTTATCACACAAGGCAAGCATGGATACAATGGTGTGGATTTTGGCGGACCGATAGGGACAAGGATATATGCGGCGGCTGCCGGAACAGTGATCGTGTCCAAAGGAAATGGTGCGTATAACGGCGGGTATGGCAACTATATCGTTATCGAACATGGAAATGGTACGCAGACACTCTATGCCCACCTTTCAAAAAACCATGTTGCTGTCGGTGACAAGGTGGCACGAGGTGAGTTCATTGCAGCATCTGGTAACACAGGGAGATCTACCGGTCCTCACCTTCACTTTGAAGTTCGCGGTGCGGCAAATCCGTACGCAAAATATCCAAAAGGAACTCGTTTATAAAAAAGAAAAACCACACTCAGGGTGTGGTTTTTTCATACTCAAATTGTCTGTAAGAGTAGTTGAGTGATTGTACTAGCCAATCTACTTGGTTTTCACCCGTGAGAATAGTAAGGATAGGATCCTTTGTGTTCCATCGAGGAAATACTTTTTGGAGCAGTTCATTTGCGTGTTCTTGAGTATTTGGCATTTCAAACGTGCGAACAATAATACGAGGGAGTGGAACAGTTGCTGCATATGAAATAGATTCAACCCCGGTCATTTCGTTTGTAATAAGTACAATTGCACCTAAATGCATTTTTCCATCAACAACAAAAATTCCTCTTTTGATTGTTACAAGATGAAGTATTTCACAAATAGATTTTTCTTTATGGAATATTGATGATTCTCTCATTGCTTGAATTCGTTGTCGAGCAAGTGGTAGAAAGTCATCAAAAGACATATTTGAAATCTCAGCTTTTTCCTCCAGAGTAATAATTTGCAATCTTGCAAACGAACCAAATTTTTTCTCTATTGCGGTGAGTTTATCGCCAGAACATTCAGTTAAAACGTTTACTACTTTCATTTTTAAAAAGTTTGTTTGCTTCGATACTACTGATTATTTCATGTATGTCAATCACTCAAGTTTTGGTCGATATTGGAGGGCTTCGAGCACGTGCGGGATTTCGATTGTGTCAGAGTGTTCGATGTCAGCGATAGTGCGCGCGACTTTGATGGTGCGCATGTATGACCGCGGTGAGAGTTTGAGTTTCTGTGCGTAGGTCTGAAGCTGGGTTTTTGCTGTTTCGGAAAGTCGGACTGTTTGATGTACGTCATTTGATGAGAGTGCACTGTTGAGCTTCTCTGCACGTGCATACTGTCGTTCACGAATAGTTATGACAGTGTTGCGTATGGTATCGCTTTCGCGCAGCTGTTCTTTTTGGTGGAGTGTTTCGTACTCAATGTGTGATACTGGCACCCACAGATCAATACGGTCCATGATGGGTCCCGAAAGCTTTTTGCCATAGCGTCCGATCTCTGATGCGGAGCAAGTGCAGTGCTTGATGCCGCTTCCGCGATAGCCGCATGGACAGGGATTCATTGCGGCGAGCAGTATGAAACGTGCGGGATATCTGACGCTTCCTTTTGCACGCGCAACCGTGATCGATCCTTCTTCGAGCGGTTCGCGAAGCGCTTCGATCACCCGCCGGTCAAATTCGGGAAACTCATCAAGGTACAGTACGCCGTGATGTGAGAGTGAAATGTCACCAGGTCTGAGGTTGCTCCCACCACCGATCACTGCAACATGTGATGCACTATGATGTGGCGATCGTATGGGTGCGTGTCCATGAAGCACGTCGTCAATCAGTCCGATGGATGAGTAGATGGTCGCAACCTCAAGAAATGCATCACTTGGCAGTGGAGGCAGGATTCCATGAAACGCTCGTGCAAGCATTGTTTTGCCCGTGCCTGGCGGGCCATACAGCACGATGTTGTGCGCACCACTTGCGGCGATGATGAGCGCGCGTTTTGCCTGGAGTTGTCCGCGCACATCTCCAAAGTCTACGTCGCTGTTGTTGCCTGCGGGTGTCGGCTTTGTATACGTACTTGTCTCAAGTATCACTTCTCCTTTGATGTGTGAAACAAGCGCGTGTATGGTTGGGACAAGGTGAAACGTTACACCTTCGACGAGTGCTGCTTCATGTACGTTTGCACTCGGAATGAACATCTCGTGGTAGTTGTTGGCTTTTGCCCATTGCGCGATGGAGAGTAGTCCCCTCACGGGGCGCAGCTCACCGTTGAGCGCAAGCTCTCCGACAAACAGCTTTCCATCGGTATCAAATGCGAGCTCTTCGGTTGCGAGTAGGTAGCCCAATGCTATTGCAAGATCAAAGTACGCACCTTCCTTTTTCAGTTCCGCAGGTGAGAGTGAAACAATCACTTTGTGGTTTTCAGCTTTTGGATTTTTGCCGAGACTGTTTCGAAGTGCAGAGATCACACGCTCGCGGCTCTCCTCCACTGCCTTGTCGGCAAGTCCGACAATCTGAAACAAGTACAGCCCGCGACTGATATCCGTTTCGACGACGACACCGTTTGCACCAAGGCCTGAAAGTTGCGCGCTCTGTATCCGAGAGAATGACATGTCACTATTGTACTCACAAGAGATAAAGAAAAACTCAAGAGTGAAACATGCTGTGCACTGTTTCATCATCGCTTAGAACAATGAAACGACAAATCAAGCGCCGTGACACTTCGCCGAGAGGACTTGGTTGCTATAAAAAACGATACGATTTATTTAAATTCAAACAGGATGTCGCGGAAGTGTTTGATCATACCTTTTGCATCAACCTCAATCCCTTCTTGTTTGTAGAGTTTCATGCGACGTGTCGCATACTCATCGGTAAGCCAGACTTTGCCACCGGCATAGACAATGCGGTGAAACGGAATTCTCGTCTCTCCTGCATCATATGCTTTGCCAAGTATTGCGGTGACACTGCGGGCTGCTTGCCCACCACCACCTGCCGCTCGTGCAATGTGTCCATAAGTACTTACCTTTCCTTTCGGAATCATGAGTGCGAGCTCAACAACCCGCTGTGAGAATGTTTTCATGTATGAAACTGTAACAGAAAAATCAAATTAAAAAACCTCCAGGAAAGACCTAGAGGTTTTTTATTTCAGTATTAGTTGTTCATATGCGCCTTGCTGGTGCGAGCTGCGGGGTTGGCTTCGAGGCGGTCTGTTTCGATCGGCTCACCGGAGACTTCGCAGATACCAAACGTACCTGCTTCGATCTTTGCAAGAGCGGCATCGACATCGGTGAGGCGGGTTTGGAGTGTGGTCACCATACTTGATCGAGCTTCAAAATCTTCAAAGCGATCTGCCGCATCATTCTCATCAATCTCCCCCATCATGTCCTGGTCAGGAGTTGCTTCCCATACGTTGGTGTCGGTGTTGAACCGTGCGATTTGAGTGAGCTCTTCTTCGAGTGCCTTCTTTTCCGCGAGGAGTTTTTCGTTGAAATGGGTCATATTCTTCATACTTCGTATACTAGCATGCAGCACTAAAAGTACAACCCTTTTTCCACATACTTACTGGCGGATCACAGTCTCGTAGATTGCCTTGAGGACAGGAGGGCTTTGGGTGATCACGATAATGTTGTCCGTCGCATATCCATACAGGAGTACCGTTTTGCGCTCGCCTGTTTCGGTGTTGACCGCATCAAGAGTACGGACCGGGAGGTTGTAGAGGTATTTGCTTTCAAAGCCTTTGCCTATTTCATTTTGATGGGTGGCAATATCAATGCCAAGTCCACTATAAAACATGCGCAACAGCTCCGGCTCCGCGATGAGAAATTCTTTGGATGCGACTTCAGGGTCGGCAACCGATGCGACTAAGAAAGGGGTGACCGTTGTACCATCATTGTAGACACCAAGTCTCAATACCGAAATCGCAGCGACGAACGGCTCGGTTGGTTTTGCTTCAATGAAATCAAACAGTTCGCTATTGGTGACAAGTCCGAGTGTTGCGTCATCACTGACGAGTGAGAGGAGTACTGGTTTGCGTTCAGCAAGTGTCGTGTCTGCTTTGAGTGTCGCTATCGTCTCCCTAATATCTGTTGTGCTTGTAACGATAGGTGCTGTACTTGCAAATACTCCCACTGACTCGGTCTTGTGAACAGTGACGGTTGATCGGGTGTAGTGATAGACGCCATATGCTGCGGCACCGAGTGCAAGTATCAGCAGGATGAATGACCCCGCGAGAAACCATCGATGCTGCATCTTGATCAGTCGCTCCTCTTTCTCAATCAACTCTCGTTCACGCGCATCGGTCAACAGTTCCTGTACCACCTTTGCATCAGTCGCATTCATTGCCTGTGACAAGTCACTTTCATAATCGTGTGTGAGGTGGCGTGGTTGCGGTGCTGTTGGTTCCATGAGGGTATGAGGGATTAGTATCCGAGAAGGTATTTCTTTGGTGCCTCCGAAAGGTCAAAAAAGTCATCAACACTTGCCTTGAGCGATGCTGACGCACTTTTGCCAAAGGTTGCAGCTTCGACTTGGATGCCATGATGGTACCGCAAGTACTCAACGACCGGGACAAAGTCCCCGTCCCCTGAAACGATGATGACCGCATCAAGCTTTGGCGCCATTGCAACAATATCGATTGCAAGTCCGACATCCCAGTCAGCTTTCTTTGAGCCGTCATAAAATATCTGAAGGTCTTTTACCTTTGGTTCAATCCCCGCCTTGGTGAGTGCTCCAAGAAAGTTTTTTTCATCTTCGCTTTCTGTTGTGATGGCATATGCGATGGCTCGGACAAGCTTGCGTCCTGCAAGCACATCTTTGACAACGTTGCCGAAGTTTACCTTTCGTTTATATAAATGTTTTGCGGTATGGTAGAGGTTTTGTGTATCAATAAAAATACCTACGCGCTGATCTTTGTGTTTTACGGTTGCCATGGTGTAAGTATAGCGTGTTTATAGCAAAACACCGCCCCGATGGAGCGATGTCTGACTTGGTTTATTGTTTGACAATCTTTAATGCTGCTTGATGCTTTTCGGGATTGTTCTTTTCGAGTGTCTTGAGGTGTCCTCGGCGGTCCGCTACCATCTTGATGAGGCCGCGGCGTGAGTGGTTGTCTTTCTTGTGCTTCTTCAAGTGGTCGGCAAGCTCCTCAATTTTCCCGGTCAAGAGTCCAATACGCACCACTTCAGAGCCAGTGTCGGTTGCATGGACCTGGTGCTTCTTGATGATTGTCTGTTTTTTCTTGGTCGTTAACATGTCGTCATCATAACACATCCCTTTGCAAAATGCAAGTCATGCGTATTGCTCATATGCGAGAATCGCTAAAGCCGATATTTGTGTCGTACAATATATATCGCGCTATACTATATATATGGACATTTCTACTGCAAAGCGTCAGTTCCTCGAATATATCGAGATTGAAAAAGGCCGCAGTCAGCTCACAGTTCGCAACTATGAGCACTACCTTGATCAGGCATTTGCCGCTATGGGTATTAGCAAGGCAAAGGATATCACCGAAGACAAGGTGCGCGAGTTTCGCCTCAAGCTCAACCGTGCTCCCGGCAAGCGCGGCAAAGGTCAGGCTGCCACCACGATGAAAAAGACAACGCAGAACTACTACATGATCGCACTTCGCTCATTCCTCAAATATCTGCGCAAGCGAGGTGTCGAGACACTCACTCCTGATGCGATAGAGCTTGCAAAGGTTGGTGCGCGTGATCTTGACCTCATATCGACCGATGAGCTCCACCGACTCCTCAAAGCTCCTGATACTACGACTCTCAAAGGGCTTCGTGACAAAGCACTTATCGAGCTTTTTTTCTCCACAGGGCTTCGTCTCGCCGAGCTATGTTCGCTCAACTCAGACCTTGATCTCTCTCGTGATGAATTTTCCATACGTGGTAAGGGTGAAAAGGTGCGAGTGGTCTTTCTCTCGGATGATGCCAAGGCTGCAATACGTGCATATCTCAAGGGGCGCAAGGATATGGGTGAGGCGATGTTTGTCGATCAGGCAAAAAATGGCGCACATCGCAATGATCGCAGGCTCACTCCCCGTTCGATCGAACGTATTGTGCGGGCATATGCCATCAAGGCCGGCATTTCAAAAAAAGTCACACCCCATGTACTGCGACACTCGTTTGCTACCGATCTCCTCTCCAATGGTGCTGATATCAGATCAGTACAGATGATGCTTGGGCATGCAAATATCGCGACTACCCAGGTGTATACCCATATTACCGACAAGCAACTCAGGGATGTGCATAAGAAGTTTCATGGGAAGCGGTAGTTGAC
>JAMIGL010000020.1:0-5820 GCA_035905735.1 Minisyncoccota bacterium
AACCCCGGAACGGCAGGCTTGTATGGCACCGGCTTTTTGCCTTTGATAAGACGTGCAATATGCTTGCCGAGGTAGTTGCCATCATGAATCGCGGTCTGTGCAAGTCCGGAGTACTGCGTACCAGCACCATCACCGGCAATAAACACGCGGTTGTCATTCAACAGTGACAAATACGGTGTCACCTGCAGCCGCTTGCGCTCGGTAAATGTAGCGCTGGGTATCGTATTGAACGCACTATTGATGCGCGTAGCTGCAGTCCAAATAACGGTACCTGTCTTGACTTCCATGTCTTTGAGAACAATCTTTTCGATTTCTTCGGATTGCAGTGCCCGGTTCACATATATATTGACACCCATCTTGCGAAGACGAGCTTCCGCAATCGTTGAAATTCGATCACTCAGACTCGGAAGTACGCGGGAGCCCCCATCAATCAGATCAATCGTAATAATGTTGGGATCAATACCAGTATCATGTGCAAGTCTCGTGAGGTAATGCCGCAAGTCTCCTGCAAGCTCGACACCGGACGGACCAGCGCCGACAATAACAGTGCGAAGCTTGGCAACCTGCTCGTCCTTTGACAGCGTCGCTACCGCCCCAAACAACTCACAAAAATGATGCTTAAGCCTGAGCGCCTCTGCCACTGACTTGAAGCTATATGATTGCTCCGAAAGCCCCGGAATACCGAAATAGTTGGTCTCACTCCCAAGCGCAATCACTGCATAGTCATACGCAAGCTCCGTGCCGCCCTCAAGCATCACCACCTGGCGGGCCTGGTCGATACCAGTATAGGTAGCCTCAAGAAGCTCAACACCTTTTGGAAAAATAACACGAAGCGGCACTGATACCTCAATCGGAAGGGCGCCAGTGACAAGCTTATAGAGCGCCGGATAATATTCAAATATAAGTGACTTGGAAACAAGGGTAATAGCGGCTTTTGGGTGATACTTACGAAGCGCTTTAACTGTCTGAATTCCAGCAAATCCGCCGCCAACAACGACGATTTTAGGGGTGGCTACTGTCCGCATCGCCAAAGTATAGCAAAAAAGCTCGAAAAACCCTCATTTCCATGTATACTTGTAATATGTCGCACGCTGAGTCGTCACAACAACAGATCGATCCTCGAGAATACACGAATGACAAAGAACAGCAGTTTCTGGATATGGTCAATACCTATCAGGATGCCATTTTCCGATTCCTCTACTTTCGGGTGGGAAATCGAGCAGTGGCATTGGATATTACCCAAGATACGTTCACCAAAACATGGCTCTACCTCAATAGCGGCAAGCAGATACAGTACGAGGAAGCATTCCTCTACCGCGCTGCCAAAAACGCACTGGTAGACTATTTCAAGAAACAAAAAACCAGCTCACTCGACACCCTTATGGAAGCCGGCTATGACCCGGGAACCGCAAAGGATGTCGACGAGATATTCCGCGCTGACGATATTGAAACCATTCGAACCCTCCTTGAAGACTTTGATGAAGATGCGAAACAGATTATCTTTCTCCGGTATACCGAAGAGCGACCAATCGAAGAAATAGCTGATATCTACGGCAAGAGCGTAAATGCAATGACCGTCCAGATTCACCGCCTCATCAAAAAACTTCGCGATCGATACGAAAAAAAACATGGAACACAAACTAAAACAATATAATACACTCAAGACCATCACCCTCACCGAGAATGAGCGTAATATGTTGCGCGCCCATGCTCATCACTTGATGACGACTACCGCCTCCCCTGTCGTTGAGTCTCTCTTTCACCGCGGCGTTACGCATGGTCTTCGAATAGCTCTTTCAAGCTTTCTATTTGTTCTGTTTGCAGGTGGCAGTGTCTCCGCAGTAGCTTCAAGCGCACTCCCTGGCGACCCCCTCTACTCGTTCAAAGTGAATGTGAACGAGCAAGTCAAAGGATTCTTTCTCAATACATCCGAAGAAAAAGTTGCATGGCAGAAAGGTCGCATCGAAAACCGCCTCAGTGAGATCAAGACCCTTGCTGAAACCAAAACACTCACCAAGGCAAAGCAGGCAACCCTCCAAAAAGCGCTCGACAACCATGTGAATGAAATCACCAAAGAGCTTGATACCCTTTCAGAAAATGCACCTTCGACCGCACTCTCAGTCAGTGCAACCCTCGAAGAAAGTCTTCGTGCAAACCAAGACATCCTCCTTGCAACGGATGAAAGTCTCACTCAAAATAGTGGCACCGAAGCCGCACTACTGACCGTTAGTGATGCTATCAAGAAAGTATCTGACCAAGAAGTGCAGATCATTTCACGAGAAATCAATTCGTTGACTGACCAGCTTACGGCGCAGGTTCCTGATACAACAACATCAGGCACAACGTCTACCCCTATCGAGACCCCTCCTCCATCAACTACTCCTTCGACGCCATAGCGCGTTCGAGGAGTACGAACAGGGTCATAACGAGGAGAACTGCTATACCGACAACAATCGTTTTGGTATGGCTTTTTTCTTTGGGAGCCTGAACTGGAACATCTGGTATTGCCTGCGTATCAAGTAGTTGCTCAGCTGCAGGAGGAGCTTGATACGACGATCGCACCGCTTGCTTTTGAATGGTCGGCACATCACCAACACGAGCAACGACTGCTCCGTTTGGAGTTTGCACTATTGTCGGATTTGTCGCTGCAAAACCAAGCACCGAAGTCGGCATCACAATACTCGCCTTTGGTGCAAGTGTTGTCATCGGCGGTATGGTATAGGTTCGGTATGATGAAACAATCTTCCAGTCGACAATATCAACAAGCTTTGTACTTGCGTTGGTGAGACGAAGCGCACCATCATCAAGCACAGCAAGCGTGATATCAGGGTCAAGTACTTGGACTACTTTTGTCATCGCAAGTATCGGCCTGAGATCAGATGGCTCATCATAATATGCAAATGACACTGTGTAGTTCCCGGTATAGGCATAGACATACCAGGGATGCAGCAAGTCATGCTGCCGGATGATTGTCCCATCCCCCATATTCCACACGAACATTCCGCGTGTGACCCGATAGTCATATTCAAGTACCGGCTCAGTCACAAACTCATACGGAACCCCTCGATACACAGTCTTGGGGAAAGAAAATTCAACACGAGGTTTGCTAGGAGAAACCGGAGGTAGTGGAGATGCTTTTTTCACCGAATCAGTAGTATCATTCTCATCATCGTCTTGTGCTCCGCCATCATCTTGGTCCCCACCCGATTGGGTTGCGGAAGTACTTTCTTTTGGTGTTGGCAGTCCTGTTATCCAGGTAGATCCCGAACGCTGCATGGTCTCCTTTGTCTTTGCATCACCAGCAGGCCACCCCGATGATGCAAAGAGGAGTGAATCAATAGTCACACCATCTGCATCCAGCAGCACCAGATCCTCACCCTTATCGGCAAGTCCGCCACCACCAAACGAACCCTCTTCATCAGCTATATCAGGGAGAGGATTCTGACTTGCAGTCACCCGCTCAACGACGAGGTACCCGTGTGCACCAATGCTTTTGCTCAGGGTAAACAATAGCGCGGCTCCATCCTCAGTCGCAAGCTTCCACCCCTTGAGATCGATAGCTTCCTCACTATCATTGTAAAGCTCGACCCATTCACCATAGGCACTTTCGGTCGTACCCATCCAGGCAACTTCCGTGATGCGCACACTTGCATGCATGATCATAGGCACAAAGACCATCACCACGATACCGGCAATCCATTTCATATACCCTATTCATAGCACACAGGAGATAAAATATTACTCAAGAACCTTGCGTATCGTCTGGTACGAGACTTCCTCCGGAGCTTTGGGCTGCGCGGCTTGCTCAGGAGTAGCTGCCTGCTGAGTCGTCGTGGTCTGAGATACTGAGGATACGGTCGTAGATTCTGCGGGAGGAGTTTGTTTTACCACCCCAATACCAAGGAGTGCATTTCGGAGCAAATCTTTGTTTTTCTCACTTGGACCTCGATCGATAGATTTTTTGATTGGCATCTGTGCACGAAGTGTCTGCTCACCATCAAATGGCGGAGTGGTGACTTCGACAACACGAGTTGTTGTATGTGTTTCAGTCGTCACAACGTTTTGTGATTGATCTGTTTTTTCGAATGAAAGACTGTCGAGAAGTTCGGTCACTTTTGGAGATTCGTGAACAGGTGTCTCTACTAGCACTTCATGAACGACAGTGTCTTCTGGTGATACATCCTCTTTTAGAGGAGCAATGACTGTCTGCACTGTTGGCCGAAGAGCTTGCTGAAATGCCGGACGAGGTACTGGATGCGGCCGAGAAAACGCCTTTTTGAACGGACTATGTGTTTCAGGAGCTTTATCCTTTTGTTGATACGACTCACGCTGCTGCTGTGTCTCCGAAGGACGATATGCCTCACGCTTGGGGCCCTGTGTGGGCGCACTGTATTGTTGCTGTTTTGAAAACTCGCGGGGCGCTTGACCATCCACAGGACGAGGCTTGCGCTCAGGCGCAGCAACAACATCCTTGACGAACCATTCGTTGATGGCGTTCTCCACGGCATCTTTTGGCTTTGCATACATTGCACGTGAATTTTCAATCACGTCATTCCGATATGAAATAGTCGGCCGAGGTACTGGTGGGAGCGTCCGGGCAGAAAATGCCGGTGATCCAATATCATTAATCATTAGTGAAAGATAAATCTGCGCCATACCGAGATTGATCAGATCTGCTTGGGTAAACTGTGGCGTAAACACCTTTTCAAGGAGCTCCCCGTCAAGCGGCCCCACGCGAAAGCTGACTGTGGTACCAACGTTCCCAAACACAGCATCACGAACTTTTTCTTCCATTTGTGCGACATATTGGTGTGCAATGATAAGTGCAAGCTTGTATTTGCGAGCCTCAGCGAGAATGTCGGCAAAGGTCTCATTGGCAAATGACTGGAACTCATCCACATAGAAATAAAAGTTTGGAAGTCCTCCCATGCGTGTGGCTGATACATCCGCACGACTCATCGCGCCGAGATAAATCTTGGTAATGAGCATACTTCCAAGGAGGCTCGTATTTTGTTCACCTACTCGCCCTTTGGACAAGTTGATGATCATAATCTTTTGTTCGTCCATTACCTGACGGACATCAAAGCTCGACTTTGGCTGACCGATGATGTTTCGGATGAGCGGATTTGCGGTGAACTGACCAATCTTGTTTTGGATGGCGGCACCAGCTTCCTGCATGTAGCGCTCACCGTATTTTGCAAACTCATCAACCCAGAACGCCTTTACTCCGGGGTCTGTTACATTTTCAACGACTTTGTTGCGATAGTCTTTGTCCGCAAGCATACGGTTGACCCCAAGAAGTGTTGCCCCGGGATATTCAAGCAATGCAAGCAAGATATTGTTGAGAATGTACTCCATACGCGCACTCCATGCATCAACCCAAATCTTTTTGAATGTCGACATGAGACCTGATGCGACAAAGTGACGACGGTCGTGCCCCACGTCTTCAAGCACATTGAATGACATCGGGTTGTCAGTATCAAACGGTGCAAAATAAATCACATCCTTGATACGGTGATCAGGTACATAGTCGAGCATCTTTTCTGCGAATGATCCGTGCGGGTCAAGGACTGCAATACCTTCACCATTTTGAATATCCTGAATCGCCATGTTCTCAAGCATTGTGGACTTACCCACACCGGATTTACCGATCACATACATATGACGTGTACGGTCGCGACTCTTGATACCAAAGCGTGTACGTTGGTTGCGAAAATCCGTCTCAGCGAAATACGTAATCTTTTCCGGATCGTAGGGAGCACTCATATAGTGATAAGTATAGCAAACAAAAAAGCCTTCGTGTGAAGACTTTTTATGTAT
>JAMIGL010000021.1:0-5476 GCA_035905735.1 Minisyncoccota bacterium
GTCAGTGCCGTCTAGATGATACGCGATATCATCCACCCATTCGATCTGACTGAAATGGTGAAAGACATTGTAGCGGTCAACCATCGGCCCGGTGTACACAATACGAATATCTTTGTCCGGATATTTTGCTTTCAGTATCGTGTAGGTCGAAAGCACTGAGGCAATCGAGTCATCATCGGGAGAGTAATGCGCAGTGATCACTACGTGCTGCGCTTGTTCAACAAGTGCAAAGAACGAGCTCTGAAATCCGGTGAAATCCTTAGTCATTGATGAACCGACTCACGATCCAGTTGATGACCGATATCACAAATGCACCGATGATAGCAGAGGTGAAGCTTGCAACGGTAAAGCCGGTGATAATCTGCGCCACAAACCAAAAGAATGCGCCATTAATAATAAGCGAAAAGAGTCCGAGCGTCAGAATGTTGAGCGGAAGTGTGAGAAGTGTCAGTATCGGCTTGACTATCATGTTGAGGAATGCGAGCACCGCAGCAACAATGATTGCGGTGAGTACACTGTTGACCGTGATACCTGCCACGAAGTATGGCAGTGCAAAGATTGCGAGTGTTGTAATGAACCAGCGAAGTAAAATCATATGTTATGCAAAAAGTGAATCAATAACGCTTTTAATAGTCGCACCGTCGGCTGCAGATCCAATCTCCTTTTTCACTGCACCCATGAGCATGCCAGCCTTTGCCTTGTCGGTGAGTCCGAGCTCAGCTTGAAGCCGGAGTGCAACTGTACGAATCTCCTCCTCAGGCATTTGCGGTGGCTGAAACTGCTCAAGGACTGCGAGCTGCGCCCGCTCATCAGTAGCAAGGTCTGCGCGACCACCTGCTTCGAACTGCGAGATCGCATCCTTGCGCTGCTTGATGAGCTTTTGCACGACCTTGAGCGCAATATCATCAGTCACTTCGTCTTGTGGTGTCTTGCCATTTGCCACGAGCTCTGAGGTAAAGCCTGCGAGGATTGCACGAAGCGTGTCGAGCTTCACTTGGTCTTTTTCACGCATGGCGCTTTTGAGTTGTTCACGGATATCAGTAGAAATCATGGCAAAAGTATAGCATGTGTATATGTCACCTATCTATTTTTACCATCTCTAGTATATATTGACATTTATGTATAAATGTGATATTATAGAATAGTAAATCATTCTTTCACAAAAACTGAATACTAATGAAAAAAGTACTTTCTTATGCCCTTTTTATTTTTGCAGTAACCCTTACAAGTTGCAGTGGATGTTCCAAATCTGGAAATCTTCCTACTGGTCCAAAAACATTTGTAAAAGCCTCTGTGCTTTCAACAAAAAAAGACAATGGAAACAGTACAAAATTCCTCATCGATTCAAATTTTGATGGCAAGGCTGATGCCGAGCAATGGATTAAAGCTGACATGCCTGCTCCAAAAGAAAAAGATACGATTACAATCGTAATGCAGCAAGGTCGTCTTATAGATTGGTACAAATAAGTAAAAGTTTAAAACCAAACCCCCTTGAAACATTTCAAGGGGGTTTTTATTTACTAGATTCGATTATGACCGTTATCGTCATAGCCTGTACTCGCGGCATCATAACGAGTACTCGAAACATCTGCTCTTAATCTATCAATACGGAATATGAGATCAGCATGTGCACCAGCGACTTTATCATTTACAAATGCATATCGTCTCTTTTCTCGTAACTGAGATGCTTCCTCTATCAAAGGTTTATATACTTCTGGTTTGGCATATTCTTTTTGAAGTTTTGAAGCCTCCATTTCAAGTTCTCCAATTTTTTTATTCCAAGTATCAATATCTGCACCAACTGATGTGTTCAAAAAAGTTGTTTCTGCCCTTGCTTTCAAATCTTCAAGACGCTTCATTCGTACATCAAGTACTTCCAAACGTTTTGGCTGCAAATCAAATTCTTCTCTTTTTTCAGTAATCTCACCACTGATCATTGCAAGCTCTTCTTCGATCGGATTCAAAATTTCATTTACTGTTTTTGTCCGAGGTGCTGTATCAGGATTAAATTCATTGACTCCCAAGTCGCGAAGCTCTTGAACCGTATCACGATGTTTTTCTAGGACTTCTTGTCTTTTTTCTTGAAGGCTAGCAATTTCACCTTTCGCTTCTTTTATATCTTCAATTGTTTTTGATTGAGGAACTACTTCAACAACCTCCTGCTCTTTTGGATGCATTTCTACCACCACATCTTTTGGACCGCCAAACATTCTTTCAAACATATTCATATAGCTGTATGGTACCATATCATGTATGAAGATTTACTTTTTCGATACAGAAACCACTGGCAATACCACGACTGATCTGTTGTGCCAGCTTGCCGTTAAAGAGCAAGGCATAGCTGAGCCACTCGTGAATGCGATGTACAAACCTTCGGTAGCTATCCCCTACGAATGCTCGATGATCCATCACATCTCAAACAAAATGGTGGCTGACAAGCCCGCATTCAAAGACGCACCTGAGTACAACTCTCTCAAAGAGCTCTTTGAGTCCCCTGATACGATCGTGGTTGCACATAATGCCGCATTTGATGAGCAAATACTCAAAAACGATGGCATCACCCCAACCAACATCATCTGTACATTCAAGGTCATTCGCGCGCTCGACGCAGATGGTATGTTCCCGATGCACAAACTTCAATACTTGCGCTATGCACTTGATATGGAGCTCGATGTGCCTGCACATGATGCATTTGCCGATGTACTCGTCCTTGAGCAGCTCTTTGCCTATGAACTCAAGCTTGCTCAAGAAAAATGGAACATGACTGAACAGGAAGCGCTCACCGAAATGATGCGCATCTCAAGCGAGCCTATCACCTTCAAGACCATCCCTTTTGGCAAATACAATGGCAAGACGATCGATGAGATTGCTGCCACCGACAAAAGCTACCTCCAGTGGCTCCTCAAGCAGAAACAAGAAAGTCCGACCAACGAAACTGACTGGATTTACACACTTGAGAAAGCCCTTGGGTTGAAATAAAACGCAATAAAAAACCATTCCTGGTTTTGCCAAATGGTACAATACTGCCATGACTATCCTATATGCACTCATCGGTATCGTTATTGGCGCCCTGCTCGTCTATGTATTTGGGCGCAAACAGCAGGCGCCTCTAGCGAACAATGACGCTCAAAATACTGGCTTTCAGCTCCTCATGCAGCAGGTCGCCGACTTGCAAAAAGTGATAGACCAAAAGCTCGGCGAAAGCGAAAAGACCGTTCGCGAAAGCATGATGCATCAGTCCACCCAGTCCAACAGACTCATTGCTGACATCACCGAGCGTCTCACCAGACTCGATGAGACCAACAAGCAAGTCGTCGGATTTGCCGATCAGCTCCGGAGCCTCCAGGATATTTTGAAAAACCCGAAACAGCGCGGGACCATCCTCGGTGAATACTATCTCGAAACCATCCTCTCTCGTGTACTTCCTCCCAAAACATTCCAGACACAGTACCAGTTCAAAAACGGTGAAGCAGTGGATGCAGTCGTCTTTGTCGGTAGCAAGATCATCCCGATCGACTCCAAGTTCTCACTTGAGAACTACAACCGCATCATTGATGCACACAAAGAAGGTAACGACCCCGAGCCATTTGTTGCTGAGTTCAAAAAAGACATCAAAAAGCGTATCGATGAAACATCCAAATACATCCGCCAGGAGGAAGACACGCTGGACTTTGCATTCATGTTCATTCCTCATGAGTCGATCTACTATGACTTGCTTGTAGCAGAGGTCGGCAGCATCAAGGTCAACACGCAGGACCTCGTGCAGTACGCATTTGAAAAGAAAGTGATCATTGTCTCCCCGACTTCATTCCTCGCCTATCTCCAGACCGTACTGCAAGGCTTGCGAGCGCTCCAGATCGAAGAGAGTGCAAAGGATATCGTGAAGAGAGTCGAGGAGCTCGGCAAGCACCTCAAGGCGTATGAGGAATACCACAACAAGCTCGGCAACTCCCTCCAGACCGTGAACAATCACTTCAACGCATCAGGCAAAGAACTCAAAAAGGTGGACAAAGACGTCCTTCGTATCAGTGGCACAACTGCCGGCATCGAGCCGCTCCTCATCGCACAGGATACGCTCGCTGACTAAAATACGTCGCTTGCAACAGCTTCAAACACTGCGTACGGCACAGCAACTGTCTGGATACCGGCAGCATATGGTGCCACCTGGTACGGATCAAATATGAATGTCACCCCCTCATCAGTGACGACAAAGCGCTCAAACAAGTCCGCAACAGGCATCGTTCCCTCTCTAATCCAGTCACTCTCACCACCGAGCTCCTCACTCAGTACCGTGCGCACATACGGCGTGATGGTCTCGAGCCCTTTGACACCACTAGCAAAGAGTCGCTCAAGAGAGATCAGTGTCCCGTTTTGAGAAAAGCTAAATGTTCTCGTTGTTGTGAATGCATGTGCCCCGCCGGTATCAATAGCAACCATGAAAACATAGTTGTCAGCTCGTGCATACTTTTCTTGGCGATAGCTGATATCAAGTGTCACTGTACGTGCGACACTTTCTGGGTCAGGAGCAGGCTGACTAGCGACGACGTCCTGCTTGAATGATGTGATCTGCTCATTGATAAATGAAGTGAAGTACGACGTCACTGCAGTACTCTGTGTCTCGGGATATGTCGCAGTGATCTGATATCCGCTATCCTGTTCGGTAATAGTCTCCTGCTTGACCTCGGTTGATGGCCATTCGAGCACTGTTGCAACTCTTCCCGTTTCAACTGACACTTCATGTCCGCGCCCTCCAAATACGACTAGTCCTACGACAAGAAGAACAAGAATAAATACGACGATGAGCTGTGTCCGACTGATGGACTGCATTGTTTCCATATTAGTTGAGATTAACCTTAAACTCGAGCATGTCATCAAACTGCGGCTCGCCAGACGGGTTGTCTTTGCGTAGTATCAAATACCCATATGAGTACGGTGTCTCCGCCGGTAGCTCATACGTAATCGTTGCGGTAAACGGCACATATTCGGTCGTCATCCACTCACCCTCTGCGGTCGCATACCCCTGGGTCAGAACAGTGCCACTCCAGTCAGTCAGCGTCACCGGGAACGACCCCTCAAAGAACCATGTTCCCCGCGCCTTGCCACGCACTATGATCGGAGACCCTACCTCCCCATCAGGAAGCGGCGTATCTACAATGATCAAGTCGTCCTTGGCTGCCTTGTTCACCGGAAAGGTCGCATCAACATCAGCGGCAGTCTCGACACCGCTCGGCTTTTCAGATAATGGCGCACCCGCACGCTGTACCAACGCCCAGAAAAATGCCGCAAATGCCACAACAAACAACAAAACAAAATACCGTTTCTTCATATGCTTGAATTATAGCCTACTTTTCGTTATAGTAGTCAAGCTATCAATGGCCCCCTGCCGGCCCTTCCGATTGTCGGGGGCAGGCAAGTATCGTCCAACGGTTAGCTTGTCCACCCTCCACAAGAAGTCAGCCTGAAAAAATTCAAATGG
>JAMIGL010000022.1:0-5414 GCA_035905735.1 Minisyncoccota bacterium
GAGCTATGAATTTCTCACTTCCATCGACGAGGGGCTCGGACTTGATCCATCACGTCTCTATGTGACAGTGTTTGAGGGGGACAACAACGCACCTCGTGATCTCGAAGCAGTTGAGATCTGGAAACAATACATTCCCGAACACCGTATCTATTTCCTCCCTGCAAAAAACAACTGGTGGTCACCGGGAGACAACGGTCCATGTGGACCTGATACTGAAATGTTCTATGATGTGACCCCTCAAGGTCTGGGTGATATGTCGCACGAAAAGTATGTTGCGGCTGATGATAGTGGGGATGTCGTTGAGATTTGGAACGATGTGTTCATGCAGTATCTCAAAAAAGATGGTGTCGTCGTCGGTAAGCTTGAGCAAAAAAATGTTGATACTGGAAGCGGACTCGAGCGCATCACCATGCTCATGCAGGGCAAGACCACTGTGTATGACACTGACTTTTTCGCACCAGCAATAGCATATCTGGATAGTCATACTACAAGCCATGATATGCGAGAATCGCGCATCATCGTTGATCATCTCCGCACCGCTTCGTTTTTGATTGCTGATGGGGTACTTCCGGGCAACAAGGACCAGGGATACATCTTGCGTCGGCTGATCCGTCGCGCGACACGCTACTACATGGGCAAGGTGCTTCTCATTGAGCGTGACAAGCTTGCGGGTATTGTCAGTGCACTCCTTGCACCATATCAGGGTATCTACGATGTGTTTGACAAGCAGTCTCAGATTGTCGAAGTCATCTATGCTGAGATCACTAAGTTCGGCAAAACACTTGCACAGGGGCTCAAGGAATTTGAAAAAGGTACTGATCCATTTCTCCTTGCGACGAGCTATGGCTTTCCGATTGAGCTTACCGAAGAGCTTGCTTCAGAAAAAGGGATGAGTATTGATCGGGCCGAGTTTGATGCTGATATGAAGGCACACCAGGATGCATCACGTGCAGGTGCGGAGCAGAAGTTTAAGGGTGGCCTTGCAAACACCACTGATATGACCGTCCGTTTGCATACGGCGCACCACTTGCTTCTTGCTGCACTTCAGAAAGTGCTTGGTCCTGAAGTAAAACAAAAGGGGAGCAACATCACCGAAGAACGACTTCGTCTCGACTTTAATTTTGACCGCAAGATGACCGATGAAGAAAAGAAGGCAGTCGAAGACCAGGTCAACCAATGGATTGCTGAGAACCATACTGTCTGCAAACGTGAAATGCCTCGTGCAGATGCCGAAGCGCTGGGTGCTGAAATGGAATTTGGTACCAAGTATCCCGATGTTGTTTCGGTGTACTTTATCGAAGACAAGCATGGTGTCGCAGTATCCAAAGAATTTTGTGGCGGCCCACATGTTACCGAGACAGCATCACTCGGCACATTCTCCATTCAAAAAGAAGAAGCCTCATCCGCAGGTATTCGTCGCATCAAAGCAATCCTCTCGTAGGGACAAGTTCACTCCTTCGCGCTATACTTGATGCATGTTATTTGCGCGCCCGCATCAAAAAAACGTCGTCGCGGTATTTGATATCAGCTCAAGCTCTGTGGCCGGCGCACATGTATTGCTCAATCGGGGTAGTGATGGGAAACAGCAGGCACTGTTTCTTGCTTCGAGTCGGGTTGATGCCGCACTTTCTGGTGATCCAGATATCGCACGCTTGATAGAGCATACCGCAAAGAATATCGATGAGGTTCTTGTCAGACTGCGCAAGGCTGATATTCATCATCCTGACTATATCCAGGTTGTACTTGCATCACCATGGTATTTCTCACAAACGCGTACGATTATGTATGCCAAAACCACTCCGTTTGTCTGTACCGAAAAGCTTGTCGATGGACTCCTTGAAAAGGAGCTCGCGCATGCGATAGCTACCGATACTGCAGGGTTTGGGACCGAGGGTGTTGTCGTTGAAAAGCAGCTCTCCAGCATCAAGCTCAACGGATATACGACTGACAAGCCATATGGCAAGTCCGCAACTTCACTTGAGCTCTCGATTACCATCACGACCGTTGCGTCAGTGGTGATGGATCGTATTATTACCCCGCTCAAGCGCGCCTATGGTGACCGCAATCTTGGTGTTACGACTGCACCGTTTGCGGCATATATTGTGACGCGTGACCATTTTGATCATGATGAGTGCATTGTTATTGATGTCGGAGAAGAAATAACCGATGTTGCTTTTGTAAAAAACGGACTCTTTTTATACCAACATTCATTTCCTGTCGGGATGTATGCACTCTATCGCGGACTCGACGGTACGAGTATTCTTGAAGCAAAGACATTGTTTGAAGGGTATCGTCTCGGCAAGCTTGGAGGTCTCGGTGCGCAAAAGGTGGCTGCTGCGCTCGGTGTTTTTCAGGATACATGGCAGAAGGCATTGCAGCAGGTGCTTGATGGTGGTCGATACGGCTTTTGTTTGCCGGAGCGATGTTATATAAGTGCCGATCCTCGGTTTGAGGCATTGCTTGTTGCTATTGTCGCCAATGATCCATTCATTCAGCATGCATGCTCTCGAGGTGTTGTGCGGCCGGTATTTCTCAACGAAGCATTGCTTGATGCCCATGTGAGAGCTATCGATGACGTTGCTGTTGATATCCCGCTTTCAATCGCAACTCTTTTTGCCAAGCGCCTGATATACTAGTATCAATGAAACTCTACGATGTTATCCGAAAAGAAGGATTGCAAAACGGCAAACAGTTCACCGATGTTCATGTAGAAAAGCCTGCACAGTATGACGCTGCACCTGTTCGTCATCGCAGATCTTCGCCATGGAAAAAGCTGTTTGTTATCGGAGGTGCACTGACTCTTCTTGTCGGGCTTTATGTTCTAGGTATGCATCTGGTCCGTGCACGGGTGACTATTGTGGAGCGTCGAGTCCCATTTTTGCTTACAAATGCTGAGCTTGAGCTTCTGCATGAGACCGATGCCGCGCAGGGGAGGCTTTCGTTTCAGACGATGGTCGTTGAGGCGACAATCACTCGTGAGATATATGGATCAGAGATTCGATCCAGTACTTCCAAAGCTCGTGGAAAGGTCGTCTTTTTCAATGAATCAAGTACTACCGCAAAAACCGTTAAAAGCGGGACTACGTTGACCTCCCAGGATGGCAAGCGTTATATCACGCAGGCTTCGGTGATCGTCCCGGGGTATACCACTGACACCAAGACCAAGAAAAAGGTACCCGGTACGAGCCCTGCGGTCGTTGTTGTTGCTGCGGATGTAGGTCCTTCGTATAACACCACCGGTACGAGCTTTAGTGTGACAGGGTTCGGTTCTTCAAAGACGTTTTATGCACAATCCGCGGGTGCAATTGGCGGTGGAGAATCAGGAATGATGCATGGTGTATCTGATGCTGACCGGGCAGAAGTTATGGCGACACTTACCGCGCAGTTGACCGAGCGGTTGAAGCGTGAGACTCGCACGCAGATTCCTGACAACCTTATTACATTTCCCAATCTCCAGTTTGTTTCTATTAATACCGAACAGCTCAAACTTGAAGGTCCAGAAATCAGATTTCCTGCGACTATCAGTGGCACCATGGTGTCGTATCTTATTTCCCGTGAGTTACTTGAGAGCGCTATTGCTACCAAGGCGGTCAGCGGCACGACGCTTCCTCGGGTAAGTATTCCAACACTTGCAAATCTCTCGGTTGATCCCGCATCTCCAATACCTACGACCCCCGATCGTGTGCCGGAGTCGATTGCTATTCGCATATCTGGATCAGGTACTCTTATCCCGAAGGCTTCAGTAACAGAGGTCGTCGATGCATTGATAGGTCTTCCTCGGACAAAGTTTGCTTCTGCACTTGCCAACATTCCCGAAATAGACACGGCGAGATACTCTTTCACGCCGTTTTGGGCACCTTTTTTCCCGACAAAAGAAGCTCGTATCACTGTCATAGTCAAATAAGTTGACCCAAATAAAGCCTTATAGTATAGTGTTCCGGTAACCACATGGCATCACAAGAAGAAGTAGTTAAGGGCGTCGTCAAAGAAGCCCTCCCCAATACCATGTTTCGAGTTGAGCTCGCAACTGGAAAGCTCATTGTCGCTTATTTAGCTGGCAAAATGAGACTGCACCGCATCAAGGTGCTCGTAGGGGATTCTGTCGAAATGATTCTTGATCCGTACGGTGGCAAAGCACGTATTGTCAGAAGGGGCTAGGTAGTGTATACTCCCTCCGCCTGAAATCTACAGTGCAACTTTTTTATTTTATGAAAGTCAAATCAACAGTTAAAAAGATGTGTGACAAGTGCAAGATTGTAAAACGCAGTCGGCATTTACTCGTGATTTGTGACAACCCTAAACATAAGCAGAAACAATAAGACTTTCCCATGCGTATCCTCGGTATTACCATCCCAAACGAAAAACAGCTTTCTATCGGCCTTACATCACTCTACGGTGTAGGTACTGCAACAGCGAACAAGGTCCTCAAACAGGTTGGCGTGGCAGCTTCAGCAAAGCCTGCTGATATCACCCTCGAACAAGAAAACGCTATCCGTACAATCCTCGAAGACCGCACTATCGAAGGCAACCTCAAGCGTGAGATTGCAGGAAACATCAAGCGTCTCAAGGATATCAAGGCATATCGCGGTGTTCGTCACATGCGTCGCCTTCCAGTCAAGGGTCAGCGCACCAAGACCAACTCTCGTACTGTTCGCGGAAATATCCGAAACACGATGGGAAGCGGACGTCGTAAGGAATCTAAGACATAATTTAAGTAGTATATGGGTAAAAAACGTATCACAAATCAAGAAGGGCAGTTGGTTGATGGAGCACGAGCTCGTACAGCGGCTCGCACACCAAAAAAGAAGCTCACTACTTCAATGCTTGCCATTGAGGCAACATTCAACAACACTAAAGCTGTTGTTACTGACTTGAAAGGCAACGTACTCTTTTGGTCTTCATCAGGCTCACTCGGGTTTAAGGGTGCAAAAAAGGGAACCCCGTTTGCCGCTTCAAAGGTAGGTGAAATCCTCGCCGAAAAAGCAACCGCTATCGGTATCAAAGAAACGCACGTATTGGTTACCGGTGTTGGAAGTGGTCGTGAACCATTGATCCGAGGATTCGTCGGTACAGGAATCGAACTATTATCAATCAAGGACCAGACTCCGGTGCCACACAACGGAGTAAAGGCCAAGAAGCCACGAAGAGTCTAATTTTATGGAAACAAGAGCAAAATACAAAATGTGTCGTCGTCTCGGTTCTGGTGTCTTTGAAAAGTGCCAGACAGCGAAGTTCGTCCAGTCTGAGACCAAAAAGTCAGCAGCAGCATCAAAAGGCAAGCGTCCAAAGCAGCCTTCTGACTACGGCCGCCAGCTTATCGAAAAGCAGAAAGTTCGTTTTTCATACGGTCTTTCCGAAAAGCAGCTCTCAAACTACGTTACAAAAGCAACCACCACCAAAGGTATGCCTGTGAC
>JAMIGL010000023.1:0-28293 GCA_035905735.1 Minisyncoccota bacterium
CGATGTGTCGGAACCGTCACTACCGGCAATGTGTATACCTTGAGAAACTCTTCTTCGCTTGTTTTTGCAGTACCGGTCATTCCAGAGAGTTTCTTGTAAAATTTAAAGTAGTTTTGGTATGTAATAGAAGCAACAGACCGGCTTTCTTGTTCGATTTTTACCCCTTCTTTTGCCTCAATCGCCTGATGAAGCCCTTCGCTCCATCGTCGCCCCGGCTGCATACGGCCGGTAAACGGATCAACAATGATGACTTCGCCATCCTTGATTACATAATCCTTGTCTTTGGTATATAACGCTCGTGCACGGATGGCAGTTTCAAGATAGTGAACATATTTGATACCTTCCTGGGTGTACATGTCCTTGATACCAAGAAGTTGCTCAGATTTGGTAATACCATCATCAGTAAGCTGAATCGCCTTGAGCTTCTCATCAACGGTATAGTCCGTACCGGGAACAAGTCCGGCAACGACTTTTGTGATTGTTTTGTACAGTGATTCAGAATCAGCAATCGGCGATGAAATGATAAGCGGTGTGCGACTTTCGTCGATCAAGATAGAGTCGACTTCATCCACCACAACAAACGCATGGCCGCGCTGCACGATATCGTCTTTGGTGGAGACAAGGTTATCACGAAGATAATCAAACCCAAACTGACTGTTGGTACCATAAGTAATGTCTGCAGCGTATGCTTCCTTGCGAGACACCGGCCGCATCAATTCTTTTTCAATCTTGAACACCCCTTCGCTACTGGTTGTCTCAACTTCTATCTCATGTGTCGGATCAAATACAAATGACTTTTGCTGATCATTGACGACACCGACTGACAAACCAAGGAAGCTATAGATGGCGCCCATCCATGTTGCATCGCGGCGCGCAAGATAGTCGTTCACCGTCACCACATGCACTCCTTCTCCGGTGAGTGCATTGAGATAGACCGGAAGTGTTGCCATCAAGGTCTTACCTTCACCGGTTCGCATCTCTGCTATCTTGCCATCATGGAGCACCATACCACCTATCAGCTGCACATCGTAATGACGCTTACCTGTAACACGCTTTGATGCTTCACGCACGAGTGCGAATGCACGAGGAAGCAATGCTTCGAGTGATTCACCTTCGGCATATCGAGCCTTGAGCAATGCTGTTTCTCCAGGAAACTGCCCATCAGTCAAAAGACCGATTTCTGCCTCAAGTTCATTGACCTTTCGAACCAATACCTCGTACTTCTTGAGCTGTCCTTTGTCAAATAATGACTGGATAAATGAAAATGCCATAGAAGTGCATACTAGCACAAAAGCCCTCGCTCCGAAAGCACAAAACCGCCCCCTGTCGGACGGTTTTGTGTAAGTGGAAAGAGAGTGAGGAGAAGAATTATTTCTTCTTTTTAGCAACCTTCTTTTTTGCTGCCTTCTTTGCAACCTTTTTCTTGGCTACCTTCTTTGCAACTTTCTTTTTAGCTACTTTCTTTTTTGCTGCCATAAAATGAATGTTTTAATCTTGATAATACTTCTGTGATGATCGACCACATTGTTTGTGATTGAACGCGTTACCACCACATGTACATTCATTATCTCGCATGCGCATCACGCATGCAATATTTTTTTTATAAAACTGTGGATAACTATGCAAAATTTTTTTCTTACTTTTTATAAATGCAATCAATTTGCGTTTATAAAATAACACTCATAAAAATATGATGAAACCAAAGGATTTTGCGATATCATCCATAAAATAATTGCATATGTATACAAAAGAAAAATCTTCGCGATACAGCGAAGATTTTTCATATTTGTTGTACTCGTAAGCCGAATTCTGTTCTCACGATCATTTATCTAGCTCCTCAATTACTTTCGGAGTCAAGCGGCACTCTGACTTTCATCAGCACGACCTTGCACAGAAGTAAGGATTTAGCCGTTTCATTTCTCTTGTTACCAAGAAAACTTATCCTGAAGGATACCTCTGCATTTCTGCTCGGGCGTCTCTGTTCGCACCTCGGAGCTTGCGCTCGACGGGTATTACCCGCTACCCTGCTGCACCATTACTGATGCCTGTGTTCGGACTTTCCTCACCTACTCTTACGAATAAGCGCGATCGTTCGGTACAACACTCCTATTATGCACATACAAAAACCCCTGGCAATGCCAGGGGTTTTTGTGAACTAATTTTTACGCCTCACAGTTTAAACACATGGTATCCTCGCTCAGAATCGTTACTTTTGGCTTCTTGGATTCTTGCTCCTGGAGCTTCTTGCGGCCGAATTGCTGTGCGGCATTCATCGAGTGCTGGTAGTACAAAGTCTTGATACCTTTCTCCCATGCATACAGATACAGCGCATTGAGATCCTTGGTTGCAATCGCCGGGTCAATCATGATATTGAGCGACTGTGCCTGATCAATGTATTTTTGACGATCAGCAGCTTGTTCGATGATGACCTTCTGATCGATTTCACTGAAAGTCCTGAAGACATTCTTTTCATGTGTAGTGAGAAAGTCGAGGTGCTGCACCGACCCGTCATTATCACGAATACTGTTCCACACATTGACTGTGTTTTGTCCTTTCTCATCGAGAAGCTTTTCAAGGATAGGATTCTTGAGCGTTACCTTCATCTTGTCCACATCTTTCACGAAAATATTGGACATGAGCGGCTCAATACCCTGAGAAACTTGTCCCAAAATAAATGCAGAAGAAGTTGTCGGCGCGATGGCAAGAAGTGTCGTATTGCGACGACCATACCCCTTGAGGACTTCTGGTTCGCCGTATTGTTGAGCCATGTCAGCGGATGCCTTGTATGCCCTTTCTTTGATGAGTGTGAAAATTTCGTTATTCAACACTGACGCTTCGGCACTTTCAAACGCAATATTGTTCTCCTGAAGAAACGAATGCCAGCCAAGAACTCCGAGACCAAGCGCGCGATGCTCTTTGGCAAACTTATGTGCACGCTGCATGAAGTAAAATGCCGACTGTTTCTGCATATCCTCACTATCACGGAAACCTTCAAGCCGCTCCACAAACTCCCCGATCACCGTATCAAGAAACATCGTCAACGTTTCAACGGCATCAGTGTCTTTCCATTCGTGATAATGCCGAAGGTTTATCGAAGAAAGACAACAGACAAACGAAAGTTCATCATTCGTCGGGAGACAGATTTCGGAACACAGGTTGCTACCATGAATACGCATACCCTTGTCCTTGTACACATCAACAGTGTTGTTGTTGACAGTATCACTAAACAGAATATACGGGTACCCAATCTCAGTACGGCGCTGAATGACCTTTGCCCAAATCTTGCGCTTGTCTTGATCACCTTCGACCATAGCCTTGAGCCATTCATCACCTACCGTCACCGCATATGTCGACTCTTGAATCGGATGACCTTCCTTGCCGATATTCAAGAATTCTTCGATGTCCCCGTGCTCAAGAGGAAGATAGGGCGCGCAGTGACCACGACGAACAGTACCCTGACTGACAATATTAATAAGCTCATCAAAAAGCTCCATAAAGTGAACAGACCCGGACGAATGACCATTACCCTTGATTTCAGATCCGCGGGGACGAAGATCTCCAAAATATGCCGATGTACCTCCTCCATATTTTGTCATCATTCCGACCTCTGCATGAGTGTAAAGAATCCGAGACATATCATCCGCAACATAACTTCCGAAACAACTGATGGGAAGCCCTCGAGTTTGGCCATAGTTTGCCCAAATAGGAGTCGCAAGCGAGTAATACCCCTTTGACATATAGTCATAAAATTTATCAGCAAAGCCAGGCTTCTGAAGGCGTCGCTCCGCGTTCTCTGCAATTTCACGAATGCGCTCCTCTGCACTCTGCCCATTCATAAGGTATCCTTTTGCCAAAAATTTTCTACTGTTTTCGTTTAACCAATACATACTATTTCTTGAATTATTTAATAAAACCTTATGTTAGAACAGATCATCACTCGTAATACTCTTGCCTTTTTTGTTATAGTTGATGGATTTCTTGTTAAAGAAGTCTCCATGTTTTGTCCCAATAACTTCATCATAAAACCATTCTGACTCCTTCAAGAGTGCGTCATCCGTAGTGAATATCTTGCGAATACCAATGCTTTGGAGCGAGTTATTGAATCGCTGCTTGATGAATTCGATAACAACGGCTTTGGAAAGGAACTCAAGCTCACCTTTTTCAAAAATCCAATCGACAACCTGCTGTTCGGACTCAAATGCTTCCTCACACAACCTAATCACTTCTTCTTCAAATGCAGCATCAAACCATTCAGGATGCTCTTGTTTGATAATGTTAATTAGATCAATACCAAAGAGTCCATGGATCTGCTCTTCTTTCGACGTTGCCTCAACCGCATTTGATATCCCTTTGAACAAATTTTTATACTTGTTAAAGGACATAATGATCAAAAACTGGGAGAACAGTGATACATGCTCGATAAACAACGAGAACAATAGTACCGACTGGCTGTATTCCTTGTTGTCTTCACTGCGGGCGTTAGTGAGGGACTTTTCGAGATAGTTGACACGTTTCATTAATACAGGAATCTCTCCAATCGAATTGAACACTTCATTGAGTCCCAATATTTCAAGAAGGTGTGAGTATGCATCGGTATGCCGCACCTCACTTTCTGCAAAGGTAGATCCAACCGCACCCACCTCAGGTTTCGGGATCTTTTTGTACATGTCACCCCAAAATGTTTTTACGGCGACTTCAATCTGCGCGATTGCGAGCATTGCATTCCTGATGGCATTTCGCTCTTTTTCGTCGACATTTACCTTAAAATTCTGTACGTCACCGACAAAGTTAAACTCAGTGTGAATCCAGTAGGAATGACGGATAGCACTGACATACTCATAGAGCTCAGGATATTCGTACGGTTTGAGATAGACACGCTTTTTAAAGATATCTCGCTTGCGCTCTTTGGTACGCTGTTCACGATATAGAATGTACGCTTTTGCAACCTCAAAATCTCCCCGTGCCGCGATTTCTCGTTCAACAATGTTCTGAATCGACTCAACATCAGGAACCACACCTTCTCCATAGGTACTCTCCACCGATGCAATCACCCGATCAGCAACTTCAGAAAGCGCCACCTGGTCAATCGGAGTATGTACTGCTTGATATGCTTTAGAAATGGCTGTTTCGATACGAGTTCGATCAAATGCCACCACCGAACCGCTTCGTTTTTTGACGAGATTGATTACCATAGATACTCTATATTTCCACTTACTAATAAAAAAGTATGTTCATTATACAAAAAAAATTCTCCCAACAAGAATCTTGTGCGGAGAATTTGAGTAATGAAAATGAATTTGGTTGATTGTAAAGACGAGTGTTCACAGACCATTATGCGACAGTCTTTTTGATGCGTCATAAAAAAATTTTTCAAGTATTATTCAAGAGAGAATTTGAGACCTTCTGTGATGCCGAGCTCTTGTGCCTGCCCCGCTGCGATTTCAAGTACATATTTCACCGGAGAAGGCGGGTACCAAACGTCGGGATAACTTTCCGGGGTGACAAATAAGGCACTACCGACAACCCTCATCGAGTCATCAATCCATATGATATCAATAGGGTATGCCATGTCTTTCATCCAAAAACCATGAAATGCGGATGTTTCAAATACAAATAACTTGCCAGTACCCGTCGGAAGTGACAAGGTGCCAGAAAGTCCTACAATACGCTCCTCCTCTGTATCTGCAATACTAACAGGGATAATTACTTCGCCATTTAACATAATGAACCTTCCCGACTCAGGTCTATCAACCTTCGCTGGGTCAACCTTACCTTTGGTAAGAACGGCAAAGAGCACTCCAAAGAGTGCTCCTGTGACCAGTAGTATGAAAATTGCAGTACGAATGCGTGTATCCTTGATAACCATGTTATTTGAGCAAAATCAGCTTTATTTTGCCTCGATCTACCAATCATATGCTCTATAGATACACACGATTGGATTTGCGCACGCTAACCCTTGTGCAGGGAGTGAATATTGAGTCATTCACCACAACCTTTTTCGATTTACATCGAATCAACCGTATCAATCTATATAATATCCCGAAGGATACGATATAGACATCTCAATTTGAGTTAATCCACGACCAGCTTCCGCTAGCCGTGCCTTGTTACGACTTATTCCCTGTCACCGATCTTACCGTAGTCCCTCCGTATGGAGAGCCTTCGGGTACTACCGGCTCCCTTGAATTGACGGGCGGTGAGTACAAGACTCGAGAACGTATTCACCGCAGTTTGGCTGACCTGCGATTACTAGCGATTCCAGCTTCAAGAAGTCGAGTTGCAGACTTCTATCCGAACTAGGGCTATCTTTGAGGGTTGGCTCCGGATCGCTCCATTGCATCCCATTGTAATAACCATTGTATTATGTGTGTGGCCCCAGATATCAAAGGGACATGCTGACCTGGCGTCATCCTCTCCTTCCTCCCAGCCCGAAAATCACAATCAACAAGATCCTCTGTGGAATGAAAAAATATAAATACTTTTTCATTCCACAGAAGACCCCATTGCGATCTTTGGGCTGGGCGGTCTCGCCTGACACTTGTAACAGACGACGAGGGTTGCGCTCGTTAGCCCACTTAAGGGAACAGTTCAAACCACGAGCTGACGACGGCCATGCATCACCTGCTCAGATGTCTTGCGAGGGCCTAGTTTCTTAGGATTTCATCTGAGCTTCAAATCTGGGTAAGGTTCTTCGTTTACCTACGAATTAAACCACATAATCCACCGCTTGTGCGAGTCCCCGTCTATTCCTTTGAGTTTTAATCTTGCGATCGTACTTCCCAGGCGCTTCACTTAACGCGTTAGCTTCGCCTCTCAGAGGGTCGATACTCCGAAAAGCTAGTGAAGATCGTTTAGGGCGTGGACTACTGGGGTATCTAATCCCATTCGCTACCCACGCTTTCGTGTTTCAGTGTCAGTGCTGTGCCAGTAAGCTGCCTTCGCTTTTGGTGTTCCCCATGATATCAACGGATTTCACCCCTACACCATGAGTTCCGCTTACCTCTCACATACTCTAGCATTGCCGTTTCGCCCGCGTTTCCCAGGTTAAGCCCGGGGCTTTCACAGACGACTAACAACGCAACCTACACACCCTTTACGCCCAATAATTCCGGATAACGCTCGGGGCCTCTGTATTACCGCTCCTGCTGGCACAGAGTTAGGAGCCCCTTATTCATGAGGTACCGTCAATATACTTCTTCCCTCATAAAAGACCTTTACGTGGCGAACCACTTCATCAATCACGCGGCGTCGCTCCATCAGACTTTCGTCCATTGTGGAAGATTCTCGACTGCAGCCACCCGTAGGTGTATGGGCCGTGTCTCAGTCCCATCGGTGGGGGTCAGGCTCTCACCTCCCCTAGGCGTCATAGCCTTGGTAGTCCATTACACTACCAACTAGCTGATACCCCGCAGGCTGTTTCTCAAGCGATAAATCTTTACCCCGGAGGGTCCATCGCGTATTAGTGCACCTTTCGGTGCATTATTCGCGACTTGAGAGTACATACCTACGTGTTACTACCTCGTCTGCCACTATTCAGCAAACCACATCCACAAATCGTCTTGTCTCTTGTATTGCTACTTGAAACTCAACTTTTCGCTTCAGTGGACTGAACCGTTCGACTTGCATGCCTTATCCACGCCGCCAGCGTTCATCCTGAGCTAGGATCAAACTCTTCTTAAAAGACACTTATAAATAAGTATGTCTTAGACCGAGGCAAAAGAAAGATGACTTTCAGTTGCCTCTCAAATAAAATAAACAGGTTATTTTGGATTGTTTTGCATTACGTACTATACAATTTTCAAACAACTTGCTCGAACTTGTGAGCGACCCCTATTATATACGGCAAGGATTGAAAGTCAAGCAATAGAAAAAGCCCAATTTCTAAGGGAAATTGGGCTTAAAATAAAGGTTTTTCTTAATACACAGATACAGCAGTTCTTTGAGGCATTTCAACCGGACCAGTAGTACTTTTCAAGGCAATAATGTCTTCAAGGATATCAATACTAAACGGGGCACTTTGATGGAAGAAAAAGAGGGTAGCTCCACGTCCATCCATAATGGATTTGGTATGCCTGTTTATTTTCCAGGGCCATGGAAAGTCAGCGGATTGATGTTCATCAATCAAATCTTTCAACATGTTGCGTTGACTATATTCATTCATCTGCCCAAGGAATCCGAGGACTCTTTTAGGAAATCCATCTTTTTTATCTTGTATACCAGCTTTTAAAAGTTTGAATACTTGATTTCCAAGTTTTTGATTTCTAAAACTAACCAATGTATCACCTTTGCTGTTTAACACTTTGAAATAATCCAAACCATTACGCTTGGTTATCCCTTTGGTTGGATCATCGAATATATGCAACCTATTCCAGTAGGTATACAACAATACTTCAAGGCAGTTTTTTACTTTTCCTTCAGAAAGGACATTCGTTGAAGAAACTTTTTCAATTTGTTTCATAAAAAGAGTTTTTTTGTTTGAAAGTAAAATATCACATATTTTAAAAAAGTAAAGCACCCTGATGTAGAGTGCTTATGTTACATATTTTCCAATTTCTCTGACCTATATCTAGCCCGAAATACGATAATTCCTTCATACATATACAAAAAGAAAAATGTAACTTCCTTACAAAAACTCCATATCTTTTTCATATCAGTAGTGTTTGTTTCAGTAAACTCCTATTTTCAGAGAAAATCAACTAGGATTCCTCAAAAAATAATTTGGTTCTCAATTTAAATACTATTTCGCAACTTTCACTGCATCATCGAACTTGATCGACAGAAGCTTCGATCCTGCATCGGCACCAAGGGTTACACCATAGAGTACAGACGCTCGGGACATGGTCTCGCGGTTGTGGGTGACGACAATGAGCTGTGAATACTCAGCGAGGCGTTCGATCATGTCGCCGTATTTGCGACTATTTGCCTCATCAAGTGCCGCGTCGGTCTCATCAAGGACGAGAAACGGTGGTGGGTTGACCTGCGATATCGCAAAAAGGAGTGCGATGGAGACCAGTGATCGCTCACCACCTGAGAACATATGGATTTCTTTTACCTTCTTTTCGGGTAGACTGACATGAACATCAATGCCCCGCTCAAAGAGCTGATCATCAGCATCACCAGAGTGTTCCATTTCTTCCATCAATTCTTCTTCTGACATCTTTCGCTTGCGCTTCTTTTCAAGGGTGATTGAGAGAAATGCATTGCCACCACCAAACATAGACTTGAAGAATTCGCCAAAACGGTCATTGATAATCTTGACGCCATTGGTAAAGCGCTCATCAAGCACCTTTTTAAGCTCAATGATCAGTGACTCAAGGTTGCGAATACTACCTTCGGTATCTGCAAGCTCACGAGCCAGGAACTCATCGCGCTCACGCGCTGACTCATATTCACCCAACACATCATTCCCGATCCCTGAATGCTCATCAAGTCTAATCTTGAGCCGATCGATATCGCGCCTCAATGTATGCAAATCTATCTCGGGTACTACGGAGGCATCTTTGAGTGTGTGCAAAAACGTCGGACCAAACATAAATCCTGCTTCCTTGAGCTCAGCATCAAACTGTTCCTTACGGGAAATGAATGCGCTCTGAGAAACCTTGAGTATCTGTTGTTCGGCATCACATTGCGTGAGTTCATTTTGCAGTTCATAACGGGCACGTGTTGCAATACGAGCATCTATCAATGATGCTTCGCGGGCAGACTCGGCTGTGCTGATTTGTTGTTGAATACTGTCTTCACGCGTAATGAGAGCCGTAAGTCCCACCGCAAGACTTTCAAGTTCAAGCGCCGTGTCTTTGAGCAGCTGTTGATCAGGTTCTACATGCGGCTCAACTTCCTCAGTTTTCGGTTCGCGAGATTTGAGCTTGGAAAGGATTGGCTCGATACGATCCATTGCCTGGCGAGCATCATCAAGTGACTGCGCACTTCGTATTGCCGCAATAAAAAATTCGATATCAGAAATAATCTGATGATATTCACTCGGTGCAAAAATGATGGATGGATGCGTGACTTGCTTCTGCGGTGCGCGTGCAATGTGTCGATGCGCCTCAAGCATGCCTTCGAGGCGACCCATCTTTTGCTCGATGGCACGACGTTCATCACGAACGCCCGAAAGCTCGGTGCGGAGCTTTGAAAGCATGCCGATACGCTCATCGTCCTGTGCCGACTGTTCGACCGGAAGCTCAGCGAGCTTTGATTCAATCGCGTGCTTGCGGTCGTTGATGAGATGGATTGCTTCACGAAGACGCATGTCCTCCTGTCCGAGCTGTGTGCGCTCCGTTGCAAGGAAGCGCACAAGTGCATCCTCAAGCTCGGTGCGGATTGCACGACCCTTCTCAATCTTTTCAACCTGCTTTTGCAAAAACTTAAGATGCGGTGCAAGCTCACGGCGAAGTGACTGGACTTCCTTGAGTGTTGTCATTGCCCTGGTGAGCTTGGACTCGCTTTCTTTGATGCGGAAATGATAGATCTTGAGCCCGAGCGCATCCTCGAGCATTTCGCGGCGCTCACGGGGATTTGCCCGAAGAATGCCATCTGCTTCACCCTGTGAAATGATATGGTGACTGGATGTGCCAATATTGATTGACGAAAGAAGCTCACTCATTGCCTTGAGCTTGATTTCACTACCATTCATCGAGTAAGTACTCGTTCCGTCAGCAAACAACTCACGGGTGAAGGTTACCGTATCAAAGAGTAATGGTGACTTTCCCGCCTGCTCCCGGAGGGTGGGCAGGCCTTCACCAGTCTGGAAACCAAACACTTTGTCACTGTTATCAAATGTGATTGATACAGCCGCACGGCTCATTTTGGTACCAGCACCCCGGAAAATAAGATCAGCACCGACCTTGCCGCGCATACTTTTCATGGACTGTTCACCAAGTACGAAACGGAATGCTTCGACAACGTTTGACTTGCCGGAGCCATTAGGACCGACCACTGCAGTCACTGGCGTAGTAAAAGAGAGCGTTGCTTTTTTAGCAAACGATTTGAAGCCGCTAAGCTCAATGTGCTTGAGACGCATGACTGAAAGTATACCATTAAAAAAGCAGTCCATTTATATGGACTGCTTGTACTTTTTTTTATTTTCTTAATAATTAATAATCGCTCAGCCCTCTGAATGAATCAGATGCTGATGCTTGCCCAAACACTGGCTGCATACCACCTCCCAGCATACCATTCCTAGCACCAATGATAGTACTCGCTGTTCTGATAACATTTGTTAAAAGTGCAGCTTTTTGCTCATCAGTAGCTCTTGGTCGTGAAGCTCGTTGTGCAGCTTTTTGACGTTTTGCTTCAGCTTTTTTTGCCTGCCTCATCGCTTCTTCATTTTGTTGATGAAGTTTTGATTCTTCAGCGAGTTTTGCTTTCAACTCTTTTGCTGAAAGTGCAGGCACTAGAAACAATCCGTCAGTCACTGAAATGTATGGCTTACCATTAAACGTATACACAACTTCGCCTATTTTAAGACGATGTGGTACACGATTTATGATGGATCCGTTTGAATCATATTCAACGGCCTCACAATCAGATGGCGAAGTGATCGTATCTCTGGTTGTACCATCAAGTACAATAGAGGGAACATAATCACGAAAGACTAGTGATATATGCCTTTCAGCAATAGTCACTTGCTTACTCTTTTGAGCAAATGTTGTGGTTGTTGTGATTATTAAGATCACAAAGAACGAAAATAATACCTTTTTCATACGTGAAAATTTTATAGGTGTTTTGAATGATTTCTGTGTATATAATAGCATATTATGCTATAAAAGTCAATACCCCTCCCTGAGTCTCAGGGAGGGGTATTTCGAGAAGGTATGGACTACCAACCTTTTGCCTCAAGGGCGGCGCGGGCGGCACTTTGCTCGCCTTCTTGCTTGGAGCGCCCCTTGCCTTCGGCAATCTTCTTGTCACCAAAATAGATACCGATCATGAACCATTTGTCGTGATCAGGACCAGTCTCCGCTACAACCTTGTACGAAGGAGTGATATTGAGTCGCTCTTGGGCTTCTTCCTGGACAAGACTTTTGGCATCTTTCCAGAGTTTCTTTTTGATGATTTCCGGAAGACGAGGAATCAAACTGTTGGTCACAAATGTCACACAAGCCTCATATCCTTGGTCCAGATAGAGCGCACCAACAAATGCTTCATATGCATTGGCAAGGATGGTCTGTCGAGCACGACCAACGTCTTTTTGCTCTCCTTTTGAAAGGAGAAGATAGTCATTCATCCCAAGCTCATTTGCCGCCTCACCCATAATGATGGCATTCACAAGCGCACTTCGATACGCAGTAAGGTCACCTTCTGCATGGGTTGGATATTGACGGAACAAATAGTCCGTAATGATAAGCTCAATAACCGCATCACCGAGAAATTCATATCGCTCATTGTGCTCAAGACCTGAACGAGGGTTTTCGTTGATGTATGAACGGTGGGTAAATGCACGAGCAAGGATAGACTTGTCAGCAAACGAAATACCAAGCGAGCGTTCAAACGGGGTGAAATCTTTCATAGGATGGTTGTACTACTCGCGTATGCGGACGATATCCCCATGCGCCAATAGTCAGTAAAGTTACTTGTTGATAAGTTCGATCGCCTTTGCAATCAGCGGCAATATATCATCATAGATGGTCAAGTCAACCACCTCATGCAGTTGGAACCATGCGGCCTTGTCGAGCCCACCACTACTTTGCAGCTTGAGTTCCTGATAGTCAGCCTTTGCAAGGAAGAATGCGACCTGCTTGCGAATCTTGCCTTCCACCGGATGAAATGCCATGTATTCAATGTCGCCAAGCTTGTCCTGTAGAGTGATATCAATACCAAGCTCTTCTTTGATCTCACGCACGGCACCATCCTCGATACTCTCATCCGCCTCTACGCCACCCTTTGAGAGGGTCCAATAGCCGAATACATCGTGTACCAATGCGAGATACACCACACCGTCATGTTTTGCATAAATGATGGCACCAGCTTTTTGCTCAATCGGAATCTTGGAGAGGTCTTCCTCGACGACAGGTTTTGGGCCTTTTTGTTTCGTCGTCTGATCTTTGCCAGGCTCACCGATTTCTTTGTACACAGCACCAAGGACTCCATTGACGAACTTGCCACTGTTTTCTCCACCGAATGTCTTTGCAAGTTCAATAGACTCATTGATGGCAACCTTGGGAGGCACTTGTTCACGATCGCCAAACAGAAGCTCTGCGAGCCCCATACGAAGGACATTGCGATCAATATTTGAAATTTTGTCGAGTGGCCATTCAGGGGCTGCCTTGATAATGATGTCATCGATGATTGCACGCTTGCGCTCAACAAGCTCAGCAAGACCATAGATAAAGGCGGTATCGTTGTGACCAGGAGCAAACTCGGCAATATTTCGATCTACAGTCGCGCGCATAGCCTCGGGGTATCCGGTGAAATCCCATTCGAACAGTGATTGAAGAACGATGGACCTTGAAAGGTGCCGATTTGCCATAATTATTGATTATTTTTTAGCTTTTTTGCTTGGAGCCTTTTTTACTGCTTTCTTTGCGGCTGGCTTTGCTTGCTTTTTCATGACTTTCTTGACAGGGTCACCCATGACTGAGCGTCCTTTGTACATGCCATCCTTGCTTGCGCGGTGGCGGAGGTGCACTGCGCCAGTCTTGGTGTCAGTGCTGATTGCAGCATCTTTTAATGCGTGATGTGAGCGACGGTTGGCCGTGTGTGCTCGTGTGTGTCTCATTCGTACTACCATATGACAAATATCATACACTAGTAGTAAAAAAAAGTAAATAAAAAGCCCGGGGTATACCCGGGCTTCACAAGCGTTCCATTTCAATCTGTCTCATAAATTGCCTATATGCAATTCGCTGAGGATGTATGCGAACCTTCCCTTCAATAAGCGGCTGTTCTTCAAATATTTCATGCAGAAGTGATCGGCGTACCCATATTGGGGGTAGATTCTTTTCTGAAAGCATTTGATCATCAGTACGTAGCGGACCATTTGATCGTCGTACTATCATCACATACTTGTGGAATAATACATCGGTACTTTTTTTGCCTGTATTAGGAACAGAAAACGTACCGACCTGCTCAGGGACTTCGAGTGCTTGAACACCGGCTTCTTCAAGTAAGTTACGAATTGCAGTGTGCTCTGGATCTTCTGACATATCGAGAATATCCCCTTTTTGATGGGATTGATTTCGTATATATGGAATCAACAACACCGCATCTTTTGATTCGTCAAAAAGAATCGTAATCACCCCAAATGTTTTTCGCAAGCTTGTTGTTGCGAGAAATCGTAGTTCGGCAGATTGTGGCAAATTGTTACGGAACAACTCTAGTTCTGTGAGATTGTTAATAATCTCTTCATCAAGTGCTGTCATAGAGTGCTGTTTTATTTAAACCAAATGTACCAGTAAACAATATTTTGTCAAGCATTCGAAAAACCTTTATTTGATGGTATAGTTTTGGGATGCAACACGACATTTCACATCTTCGCCACTCACTCGCCCACCTCCTTGGCGCGGCGACGCTCAAGCACTACCCGGATGCCAAGCTTACCCTCGGACCTGCGATTGACGACGGTTTCTACTACGATTTCAAATTCTCAGGCCCCGTTGGCGCAGACGAACTCGCAGCCATTGAGACAACCATGCGTGAGCTCCTCCCTACCTGGAAAACAGTGACCCACAAAGAAGTCTCGAAAGACGAAGCGCTTGCATATTTCAAAGGAAATGAGTTCAAAGAAGAACTCATCAACGAGATTGCGGAACGTGGCGAAACGATAACCCTCTACACCATGGGCGACTTTACCGACCTGTGTCGCGGTGGACATGTCGATGACTTGAGCACTATTGATCCAGAAAGTTTCAAACTTGACCGTATCGCGGGAGCATACTGGCGAGGAAGTGAAAAAAACGCAATGCTTACCCGTATCTATGGCTTTGCATTCGAATCAAAAGACGCGCTTGCCGCATACCTTACGATGCGCACAGAAGCTGAAAAGCGCGACCATCGCAAGCTTGGGAAAGAAATGTCCCTCTTTGCATTTGATGAAGATGTCGGCGGTGGACTTCCACTTTGGCTTCCAAACGGTGCGGCAATGATTGAGGAGCTTGAGCGTCTCGCAAAAGAATCAGAGTTTGAACAAGAGTACGTCCGTGTACGCACTCCACACCTTGCAAAGGAATCCATGTATCTGACATCAGGACACCTCCCGTACTACGAGGACTCAATGTACCCACCGATGGAATACGATGGCGGCAAGTACTACTTGAAGGCAATGAACTGCCCTCACCATCACAAGATCTTTGATGCAGAACAGCGAAGCTATCGAGACCTCCCACTTCGCCTTGCAGAGTACGGTACGTGCTATCGTCATGAGAAAAGTGGTGAGCTGTTTGGTCTCATGCGCGTGCGCGCACTTCAGATGAACGATGCGCATATCTACTGTACCGAAGAGCAGTTTGCCGAAGAATTTGGCAAGGTGAACGACCTCTACCTTCGCTATTTCAAGATATTTGGTATTGAAAAATACGTCATGCGACTGTCAAAACATGACCCGGCAAAGCTTGGCAAGAAATATGTTGACGAACCGGAACTTTGGAAAAAAACAGAGGCAATGGTCAGACAAACACTCGTTGATGCAAACATTCCATTTGTTGAAGTTGAAGACGAGGCTGCATTTTATGGACCAAAGATTGATGTGCAGGTATGGAGTGCTATCGGGCGTGAGTTTACACTCGCGACCAACCAGGTCGACTTTGCGGTACCGGCACGTTTTGGTCTCACCTATACCGACAACGAAGGCAACCAGCAGACACCGCTGTGTATCCACCGCGCACCACTTGGTACCCATGAGCGTTTTATCGGATTTCTCACCGAACACTATGGCGGTGAATTCCCGACATGGCTCGCACCGCTTCAGGTTGCAATCATTCCCGTAAAGGACACTCATATAGCCGAAGCAACAAAGCTGCATCAGAAACTCCGATCTACCATGGTTCGAAGCGAGGTCTATACTGACAACAACAGTCTCGGCAAGCGTATTCACGCTGCAAAGACCATGCGTCCACCGTATGTGCTCGTACTCGGTGACAAAGAAATAGCATCCGGTACCTACACACTCGAACTCCGAGATGGAAGCAAAATAGAAGTTGACCTTGATGCACTTCTTGAAAAGCTGCACAAAGAAATAAGCACAAGAGCATAACTAAAAAATCCCCTTCATGGGGATTTTTTATTGGGAAAGCTTTTCAATCAATGATTTGCCCGCCCCCGAAGGATCGACTCTTGGCACACCAGATGGCGAGAGGACAACCGAGTCAACAGTGTAGCTGACAGGTTGGTGGTCCGCATTAAATGCAACACTGACTATACCTGAAGTACCCAGAAGACCACGCGTTACAAGCCGTCCACCTCCGACAAAGTTGCCCATACTATAGGCAATAAGGCGATCTTTATACCATTCTACCTTGCGCAATACATGCGGCCCCGAACCAAGCACAAGATCAGCACCTGCATCAATCGCCGTGTATGCAAGAAGCTGTACGTTACCGCGGTTTTCACTTCCCATATACTCAGTCTCACCAGTCACCAGTGTCTTGTCAGCACCTTCTGCGCCCGCATGAAATACCACAACGACAATATCATTTGTTTCGCGAAGCTTGGTAACTTCACGCTTGATAAATCCATAATCAAGTATCGTGTTCCAAGGCTTCGTACTCGAGAGTCCGAGCACCCCAATACGAACACCATCGACCATCATGCTATGCGTCGCATTTGTACTAGCTACATATGGTATCCCAACACGCTCAAGCTCTGCTCGTGTGTCTCTGAGTCCTCCTTCACCAAAATCATACGCGTGGTTGTTTGCAAGGCTGACCATATCAAAACCAGCATCGGCAAGCGCATCGGCAAATGACCCATCACCTGCAAATGCATGACACATACTGCTAACAAAATATTCGCACTTGGACACATGCCCATCAGTCGCAAACGTACCCTCAAGGTTACCAATCATCAAGTCGGGCTTCTGAGTAAGCTCTCGTACTCCGGCAAAGACTTGCTGGTTGTACACTCTATCAGCGGGAACCATATCACCCACCCATCCGATCGTGAGCAGTCGGGGCGCTTCGGCGACAGGGCGACTCACCGAAAATGCCGAGAGAACAGGAAGCGGTACCGCATGAAGTGACAGTGCGGCAACACCATAGGCAATACTCGCAAAAAGTCCCGTTATCAAAATCAACCGAGGCTTCATACCAATGCGTAGTCAATGAGTCGTCGATCGAGATCGGTCGACATCACTTTAAAGCGAATACTATCTCCAATACGAAAACTCTTGCCTGTCCGACGACCAATAATCGCAAGCTCGCGGTCGTTGTACTCAAAGAAGTCATTGCCAAGATCGCGCATGCGAACCATACCTTCACATTTGGTTTCCTTGTCCTCAACAAAAATACCGTTTGGTGAAATACCGGTCACAACACCATCAAACACCTGTCCGATGCGATCACTCATGTACTCAACCTGCTTGTATTTGATCGATGCACGCTCTGCATCCGCTGCTTCCTTTTCACGGGTCGATGAATGCAGACAAACCTTGTCATAGTACTCCCACATTTCTTTGGGGATCTTGTGATGCTCGAGATATGCCTCAAGCAATCGATGTACGATAAGGTCAGGATATCGACGAATCGGGGACGTGAAATGTGTGTAGTACTTGAATGCGAGACCGTAGTGACCGATGTTTTTGGTCGAATAGATCGCCTTCATCATAGAGCGCACGATAGCGGTCTGAATGGTTTCTTTTTCAGGCTTGCCCTCGAGTGACTGGACGAGCTTGTTGAGCTCCTTTGACGGAATGACACCGTTTTCATCAACCTTTACGTTGTAGCCGACACGCTTGAGAAACATGTGCAGATCATCCATGCGATCAGCATCAGGCGCATCATGAATGCGGTAGACAAAGACCTCATCCGCATGACTCTCACGTGTCGCAATATGCTCAGCAACCTTTCGGTTTGCGAGCAACATCAACTCCTCAATCATGTGATGTGTCTCTCCGCGTGTTTTCTTGTAGACCCCGATTGGGTGACCAGTCTCATCGAGCTTGAATTTCACTTCTTGGGTATCAAGTGAGATCGCACCGTTTTGGAAACGTTCTTGTTCTAAATATTTTGATACGGCAAGTGCTGCTTGGAGCTCCTTGAGATACGGACCGTTTTTGGTATCGAGCACCTGCTGTGCACTTTCGTAGCTGTAGCGCTGCTTGGAATGAATGACAGTCTTGCCAAACCATTCACTTACAATCTTCATCTGTGGTGTGAAAATAAATACTGCAGAGAATGTGAGGCGATCAACGTTTGGATTCAAACTACAGAGATCGTTTGAAAGCGTCTCAGGAAGCATCGGGATCGTGCGATCCACGAGATAGACCGATGTAGCACGCTCTGCCGCCTCCACATCAATAGCATCCTTGGGACGAACATAGTGCGACACATCAGCGATATGAATACCAATCTCCGTGTTGCCATCCGGAAGAAATGTCACCGAGATAGCGTCATCAAAGTCTTTTGCATCCTCAGGGTCGATAGTGAACACTACCTGATCTCGGAAGTCACGGCGACTCGCCTTGTCTGCATCAGGAATACCGCGAGCACTGATGGCTTCAGCCTCCTTCCACACGGCATCGGGGTATTTGTTGTCAAAGCCTTTCTCCAGTGCAAGCGAGAGCATCTCGGCATTGTTCTCAAACGGCTTGCCGAGTACACGAACAATCTCACCCACTGGTTCTTTCATCGGATCCTGCCAACCAGAAATGCGGCAAAACACTTTGTCACCCTGCTTTGCTTCACCCACCTTGTCTTCTGGAATAAAAATACTGGTATACATGCGACCATCACTTGTCGCAAGGCAGTGGTTGCCATTTTGGAATGTGAGCGTGCCGCTATAGCCGCTTTTTGCGCGACGGACGATATCTACAACCTTGCCGGTCGGATTCATATCGGAAAGTATCGTGACTATTTCTGCAGACACGACATCCCCATGAAATGCACGGTTGAGTGCTTCGCGAGGGATTTCGATGGTAACACCCAGATCACGGAGCTTCACATAGCCGATACCTTTTGGAGAAATATTGATGACACCTTCAAATTGCGCACCTCCTTTGAGTACCGAAAGATCTGGTTGTGGTTTGTTTTTCATGAGCCACCTCCGAGAATCGAACTCGGGACCTACGGTTTACGATACCGTTGCTCTACCAGATGAGCTAAGGTGGCTGTTACTATGTGATATATACCAATTATACCCTATCCAGCTCTCATCAATGCTACAGCTGGATAAGGTGGCTTTGTCACTACTGAATATGTGTATCCTACAGTATTTTAGGAGATTTTGAAATAGAGTTCACCTACCGACCCTCTATAACCTTCCTCGTCACCGGCCCCAGATTCCCTGTACTTCTGATGCTGTTTGCGAGTTGGAGCTTTCTGAGTGCAGCTTTGGTCGCAAGCCCGAAGTATGCTGTTTCATTGCCTGGTGAGCCTGGACCAGCAGGTGCGATGATGAAGCCGTTGGTATTGAGATAGCGTTGGAGTGTGGTGACATCAGGGCCGGTCATACCAGGATAGAGATCACGGGTGAATGAGGTGGGTGTAGAAGGAATAGTTGGGGCAGATGATGGACATGGTGCACCGGTGTTGGAGTTGAAGCGGTGGCCAGGAGCACAGGAAGGAATAGTTGTCCGAGGAGCAATGAACCCGACAACTGTTTGCTGTGGAGGAGTTGATGGAGGGAGAGAGGGTTCGGTGGGAGTCGCAACACTGAACGAGATCGTGTAGTCAGTCGCATTGGTGTTTGCTTGCGCGTCGGCGCACTTCACATAATATAAGTATGACGTGCCGTTAGTGAGGCCAGTGACGGATGAAGAATGTGTCGTGTTTGCAGTCGTTGAAAAGGAGGTCATAGAGCCGTACGCGGTTGCGGCAGACGTGCTGTATTTGCACGTTGCAGTTTCATTCGTTGAAAGCGAGATGTTGGTGCCGGTGGTGCCAAATACGAGAGTGCCTGACGGTACCCCTGCTGAACGCACCGGTGCCGTATTGTCGACGGTGACGCTGAAGGATGAAGCGGTTGCAGTGTTCCCTGCCGCGTCGCGAACAACCGCACTCAAGGTATATGCACCATCTGAAACAGTGGTACTGTCCCAGGCGATGCCGTAGGGTGACGTGGTGTCCTCGGACTGAAGGTTTGAACCGTCGAGTTTAAATTGGACACCGACAACACCGATATTGTCGGAAGCGGATGCGATAATGGAGACTGAGGAGCCTGCGACGGTTGCAGCGTTTGCGGGTGCGGTGAGGGAGACGGAAGGGTTCGTGATGTCGGGGTCGTACAGAGTTGTAGCTGTATCTAAAGAAAATTCTGCAGGAAGATCATATGTACTACTATCAAGCAGTGCTGGTTCTGGCGTTGTATAGTTTGAATATACCCCCGAACCGATCGATACGGTTATAGGTAAAGCAGCGGCAGTGCTTAGATTGACCGTTGCTGTACCACCACTAACACTGACTGAACTGATTGAAACAGCAGAGCCATTTCCCTTCACTGTTATATAGCCAGTACCAGAAAGGAGTGTTACGGGTAAATTTGTATCAGTAAAGTTCAATAGTATCGTTGTTCGAGCTGAATCATACGTCGCCGATGAGAGCTGAGGGCCGGTTCCATCGGTGCCACCATAAAAATACTTGCTGATAGCAGCCCAAAATCTATCACCGACTTTAGTAAGAGCTTCATCGGTTCTATAATGAACACCATCATCCGTTGGAATATCATACAGAGTGGGACCCTGGATCGCATTCGTATTCGTCGCCCAGATATTTTTCTGTGCCAAGCGGATTTTATCGGCATTAGCACTTGTGGCTCCTCCATAACGGTTCCCGATCTGCGCCACCACTGTCCTGATTCCTTGGTTGGTATATACCGTATCAATGAACGTATTGAGTTGAGATTGATAGGTTGCAGTTGAATTTCCGTTTGATGCATCGGTCTCTCCCTGGATCCAGAGAATTGCTTTCGCTCCACCGACAGCAAGTATCCTACGGTACATCGAGCCAAACAAGGTGGCTGGGTCAGAAAGATTACCGCCGGGCTGCCATTGACTTATCGCTGTCGCCCCACGAGCAGCCGGGACGAATGCAATCGGCACATTCTGGCTTGCAAGAAAACGAGTCGCTATTTGCATATAAATAGTACCGCCGATAGTTGCACCATCTGCAGGCGCATCCCTACTTACAAGATCAACCTGATTCGTATAATCATCCAATGGATCAACCAATTCCTTCCATTGATCATCATTGCCGAACATGGTTGCTTTATAGGTAGGATTCGAATATGCCTGATTATTCGTCCCGGCCCCCATCGCATTACTCTGTCCTGCCACGATGAATATATCGCCGATACCAACATAACTCTTGCTATTTGAAATCGAAGTGTCATTCGTAAAACGCACAGTCAATGTCCCCTGTCCTGCATTTTGGTTTAAAAGCGTTCCAGAAAATATTCCTCCGCTAGGACTTGTAACAATGGTCGCATACACTCCCCCATTCCAGGACGCTTCAATAGAAGTAGGTGTACCTCCATATGTTCCCGTAATAGCAATAGAGGCCTGATTACTTCCATTACGTTGTATTACTTGGTAAGAACTCGGAGAAATAATATTTATGGAAGGACTAGCGTTTAAGCTTGCGTATTCAAGTCCACTTCCCGCATTATAGAGAGTCGTTCTATCTACACTATTGAGCACACGCTTCCATACTCCTACTGCATCAATCCGGCCGTTCATGAGACTCGATATACCTTGACTTGCAGAACCCAAGGCAAAGGCGGCCGTACCATTGAATACTCCGGACGAATACGCACTAGAATTCACCGTGCCATTATTCACTTGGATATTGATCGTATTGCTGACTGAGTCATGCCAGGCGACGACGTAATACCAGGTGTTTATTGAAGGAGAACCCAGGGCGTCGGCAAATATACTTGCACCAGAACTCCCGTCTGAACTGACAAAAAACTGAAAACGGTCATTCACTAAATTATATTGGATGAGATATTCTCGTTGATTTACTCCATTTGAATCATACTTCGAAACAACGGTTCTATTATCGGTCTTGTCTCCCATATAGACCCACCCCGAAAGAGTGAAGTCAATATCACCCATACTAAGCCTTGCATTATCGGCAACGCTTAAATAATTACTCCCTGAAAAATTTGCAGCTGTATTAATCTTGCCTGCCGCCGAACCAACGCTTCCCGTATCAGCCAGGTTGCTCCCAGTAGTACTATCAGCACGAGTACCGCTCGTCTCATTGAGATTCCAAAATCCAACAAGGCTGTTTGACAAGCCAATTGGCGTTGCAGCGCTCGTGCCTGAAGGAGTGCTCGTACCGATGCCATTAACAGCGCTTACTCTGAAATCATACGACGCACTGTTGGTAAGTCCTGTCACAGTTGCTGATGTAGTGGTCGAAACTCCATCAGAAAAAGTAGACCAACTTGGATTACTCGTCAGCTTGTATTCAACTATATAATCACTGATCGAAGAACCTCCATTTGAGACTGGTGTCATCCATGACAGAGATGTCGTTGCGTCACCAACAATAGTAATAAGAGATGTTGGCGAACCTGAAACTGTAGGCAACGTAGGAGTTGCAGTACTAGTACTCGATACAGCACTTGTTCCAATACTATTAATTGCCGAAACCCTAAAGTCATAACTTGCGCCATTGGTCAGACCAGTAACAACTGCAGAGGCCGTCGCACTTGTTCCATCAGAAAAGGTTGTCCAACTACTGTCTGCACTTAATTTATATTCGACAATATAGTCACTGACAGCTGAACCATACGATGAAGGAGCTGTCCATGACAATGCCACCTGTGCATTTTCCCCATTGGCAACGAGCGAAGTTGGGGAAGAAGGGGCAAATGTTTCCACTCCGTTTCCTGAATTATACAAAGACGTACGCTCACCAGCCGAAAGCACACGCTTCCATACTCCTACTGCATCAATCCGGCCATTCATAAGGGCGGATGCTCCATTATTGGCTGCTCCGATGGAAAACGAGGCTGTTCCGTCAAACACCCCTGTCGAGTGAGCACTAGAATTCACCGTGCCATTATTCACTTGGATATTGATCGTATTGCTGACTGAGTCATGCCAGGCGACGACGTAATACCAGGTGTTTATTGAAGGAGAACCCAGGGCGTCGGCATTTATGGTCGCAGTACCAGTACCTGTTCCACTAGGGCTCACATAAAACTGGAAACGATCTACAGACTGATTGTACCAAAACAAGTATTCAATCTGGCTTGTCGATGACAAATATTTTGAAGCGATAGTCCTACTAACACTTTTGTCTCCCATATAGACCCACCCCGAAAGAGTGAAATCTACATCACCTGAACTCAGGGCTGTATTATCTGAAATCGAGAGATGGTTTGATCCTGAAAATAAGGCTGCATTACTAATTTTTCCCGTCGCTGAACCAACCGAACCGGTATTGCTGAGAGTGTTTGATCCTGATATATCAGCACGAGTACCACTTGTTTCATTCAAATTCCAAAAACCGACAAGATTGTCGGTGAGTGCCGCATGGGTTGTACTAGCTGGAACTAAAAAGAATACCCCCCCAGAATAAGTATTGCTATAAGAAACCGAAAAGGCTTAAGAAATTTCACTTATCAATTTTACCACAAAAAAAAATAGTTGTACTCATAAAAATATCCCCTGAAATGGGGATATTTTTATTACAAAATGAGTAGTAGGTTTATTTCTTGAACGGAATACCGAGATGTTCAAAGAATGCGACGGCTTCTGCCTTGGTCTTTGCGGTGGTCACGATGGTGATCGCAAGTCCAAAGACATCGCGGAGGTCTTCGTCAGATGTTTCTGGAAAGATAGTGTGCTCCTTGATCCCGATAGTCATGTTACCGATAGCATCAACTGCTTTCTTGTCGATACCACGGAAGTCCTTGGTACGAGGAAGTGCAACATGGATGAGCTTGTCGATGAAATGCTGCATGCGTGCACCACGGAGGGTGACTGCAACACCTACAGGATCCCCTTCACGAATCTTGAAGCTTGCCACTGACTGCTTTGCAGCACGGACAGTCGGACGCTGACCGGTGATACGAGCGAGACGATCCATGACCATGTTGTTGGTCTCACGATCTTTCTTCATGCGAGTACCGGTACCAGATGCGATCACGATCTTTTGGAGACGAGGTGCGGCAAGCTTGCTCTTGTATGCAAATTCCTTGAGTGCACTGACGGTTTCTTCTTGTTTTTTCTTGGTGAGTTCCATATTATTTTACTCCTTTCTTAGATTTCTTTTCATCAGCAAGCTTCACGTTTGATGCGTGGATTGATGCCTCGACTTCAACGATTGAACCTTTCTCAGACTTACTGCGAGCTTTGACATGGTGCTTGACCTTGCCGACACCACCGATGATGACGCGCTCTTTTTCGCGAAGCACTTTCACAAGGGCACCTTTCTCACCTTTGTGCTTGCCAGCGATCACTATTACGTTGTCTCCTTTTTTGAGTTTCATATATGTATTTAAATTACTTCAGGGGCAAGTGAGGTGATCTTTTGATATCCGAGCTCACCTATCTCGCGAGGGATTGGACCAAAGATGCGACCTGCTTTTGGCTCTTTTTTACCCTTTTCGAGGATGACCACCGCATTGTCATCAAAGCGGATGTATGAGCCGTCCTTGCGGCGGAATGCCTTGGTCTGACGAACAACTACTGCATAGCAGACGTCTTTCTTTTTGATGTTCTTGCGAGGTTCTGCGACCTGCACTGAGAGCACCACAGTATCTCCGATAGCTGCATAGCGCTTGCGTGAACCGCCGAGCACCTTGAAGACCTTACCGATTTTACCGCCGGCGTTGTCTGTGATTTTAACGATTGATCCTGGTTGCAACATAGTATTATTTTACGATAGTAAAGCGCTTGTCCTTTGAAAGCGGACGAACCTCTTTGATAGACACTTCAGCACCGACAACTGCTGCGTTCTCTTCATCATGCGCCTTGAACTTCTTGGTGATTTTCAAGAACTTCTTGTACTTCGGATGCTTTACAAAGCGGGTAACCGCAACAACCGCAGTCTTCTCCATTTTGTTGGAAGTGACGACGCCTTTGAGTATTTTGCTGTTGGTTTCGGTTGTCATAATAGGTGTAGGTTTCTTATAGTACTTATTTTTACGCGTTTGTCGAGCGGGCTTGGTTTTGCGCAGTGAGTGCCCGTGCAATGTTCTTGCGAGTCTCACTATATGCCTTGCCGATCTTGCCTGATGCTCCCTTGACGGTCATCGCATGAAGCGATGCGCGAAGGGTTGCAATCTCGGTAGCGAGCTCAGCAGGAGTTTTGGTTGTGTAGGTAGTCTTTTTCATAGGATTATACTCGTTCAACAAAGCGGGTCTTGACCGGAAGCTTGGTACCAGCCTTACGAAGTGCTTCGCGTGCAGTTGGAGCATCCACACCTTCTACCTCAAAGAGGATACGGCCTGGCAATACTTCGATGGTATACCCCTGAAGTTCACCCTTACCCTTACCCATCGGCTGCTCTGCGGCTTTCTCGGTAAATGGACGATCAGGGAATACACGGATCCACATGCGACCAACCTTGGTGAGGTGACGTGATGCTGCCTTGCGGGCTGCTTCAAGCTGGTTTGAAGTGAGACGACCGAGACTTTCGACTTTGAGACCGTATGAACCAAATGATACCTGTGTACCACGAGTCTCAACACGATCACTCATGTCGGTACGCTTCTTTTGCCACTTTCTGAATTTTACTTTCTTTGGGAATAACATAAGCCTATTTCTTTGCGTCCTTATTAAACACCTGACCCTTGTAGATCCATACCTTGATACCGATGTCACCGTATGGCATGTGCGCACGCTCACGAGCATAGTCGATGTCAGCACGGATAGTCTGAAGCGGGATTGAGCCACGCTTGATGACTTCTGAACGAGAGATTTCCGCACCACCGAGACGGCCACCAACGTAGAACTTGGCACCCTGGATACCGCGGACAGTCATCACCTTTTCGACGAGCTGCTTCATGATACGACGGTATGGCATACGCTTTTCGAGACCTTCAGCAATCATGAATGCCACAATCTTTGCATCAGCTTCTGGATTTGCAACTTCAACGATTTCGAGTTTGATATCATCATTTACCGCAAGCTTTGCGCGCTTGAGCTGCTTGATGAGGTCGACTTTGAGCTTGGTGATACCTTCACCACTGCGACCAATGATCATACCAGGACGTGAGGTACGGATGATGATGCGCACAGCTTTCTGACTGCGCTCTATTTCAACACTTGAGACATAGTATCCACGGAGACGCTTTTCGAGGTATTCGCGCACTGTCACATCAACCTTGAGGTTGTCGACAAATGCTGCATCTGTAGCAAACCAGCGTGATTTCCAATCACGGAGTGTTACGAGGCGATGTGCGTATGGATGGACTACTTTAGACATATATTATTTTGCTACTTTTTTACTAGCTGACTTTTTTGCTGCTTTTGGCTCTACTTCCGCAAGTGTCACCGTCACATGACTGGTGCGCTTGTTGATCGGCTTGCCGACACCCATAGCTCGAGGCATCATGCGCTTGAGCACAATCCCTTTGTTGACCTCGACGTTCTTGACCATGAGCTTTGACGCATCAGCACCGAGCACTACTGCGTTTGCAGCTGCACTCTGGATGAGCTTTTGCATTGGTTCAGCACCGCGCTTTGCCATGAATGAAAGCGCTGTATCAGCAGCAGCAAGAGTCTTGCCCTTAACAGCACCTGCAATGAGGCGAACTTTGCGAGGACTCTGACGATAGTTGGTAAGTGATGCTTTCATAAATAATGTTTAGAATACTATTTCTTTTTAGTGTCAGTGGTGGACTTTGCTGCTTTTGCTGCAGTGATTTCGGCTTCCTTTTTCTTCTGGTCGATATCCTTCTGCATCTTACCGCCGTGACGAGTGAACTTGCGAGTCGGAGAAAATTCACCGAGACGATGACCTACCATATCTTCGGTAACGAGTACTTCGATATGCTGTTTGCCATTGTGGACACCAAAGGTGAATCCGACCATTTCTGGTGCGATCTGGCTGTCACGTGACCATGTCTTGATAACCCCTGCTGAGAGAGGCTGTTTTCCTTCAATTTTCTTGAGGAGTTTTGGGTCAACGTATGGACCTTTGGCGAGTGATCGAGTCATAACTAGAATAAAAAATGCCCGTTTTGAGCTCCGAGTATCTTAGCAAATTACAGCGCAATGTCAAATCTATTTATATCTCTCAAACTATGTGTCAAAAAATGAACGCATATTCGCCTGCTGGCGAATTGCTGTGCTCGACCCAGTCGGCCTGTGCAAGTCATTTTTTGACACATAATTTGTTCGAATTTGCTGTTTTATACCATCAATACAAGGATTTTTGGCAAAAAGATGACAAGTCCGACAACAACTGCACCAATCACCGTCAAAAGCACCGCTCCAGCAGCCACATCCTTGGTGTCACGCGCATACGGGTGGAAGTCTGGGCTCGTGAGGTCTATATCGATCTCAATAGCCGTATTGAAGCCCTCAGCGACCAATACGCTCGTAATAGCAAGCACCAGGAGCGCCCACTCGGCTTCGCTGATGTTGAGATACAAGCCAAGCCCTATCGCAACCACTGTTGCAAGCGCATGCACCCATGCATTGTGCTGTGTTTTAAATATCACACTGATCCCCCTGATCGCATGTCTGAAACTCTGTGCCCGAGCAATAATCGAAAAGCGCTTTTTTTCTGAGAGTTTTGGTTGCATGGTGGAAGTATAACTTGCCTCCAGCACCCGTGCACGCAAGCAACCAAAAACCGCTCGGGTGAGCGGTTTTTGTGGAGTAAAAAAGTGAGAAGTTTAGAGAGACTATCTCTTGCCGGTCTTGCGTCGGGTGACCACAAGGTGGTTTGAGTATTTCTTTGGCGTACGAGTGCGGACACCGTATGCCTGCTTGCCGTGACGGGTCTTTGGACCACGACGCAGACCAATACCCTGGACACCTTCACCACCACCGTGTGGGTGGTCCACAGGGTTCATAGCGGTACCTCGGACAGTAGGACGGATACCCTTCCAACGTGAGCGACCAGCTTTACCGTATTTCACGAGCTTGTTCTCTTCGTTTGACACTTCACCGATAGACGCCCATGCAGTGTCGATCACCTTTCGAATCTCGGTTGAAGGGAGCTTGATCTGTGCGT
>JAMIGL010000024.1:0-17514 GCA_035905735.1 Minisyncoccota bacterium
TACCTGGTTCATTCCACGAGTTTCCATACCTTCGATAAGACCACGACGTGATGAAAGAGATCCGGTCACATCACCCATGAACTTGTCAGGGGTCACGACTTCGACCTTCATCATCGGCTCGAGGATTACCGGCTTTGCAGCCTTTGCAGCATCCTGAAGCGCCATTGAAGCAGCAATCTTGAAGGCCATTTCGTTTGAGTCGACTTCGTGGAAGCTACCGTCATAGAGGTCAACAGAGACGTTCTCCATTTTGAAGCCTGCAACGATACCACGATCAAGTCCTTCTTTGAGACCTTTTTCAATCGGTGGGATGTATTCACCAGGAATAGCACCACCCTTGATGTTGTTGATGAATTCAAATCCACCGGTACGCTTGACGTTCTTTGGAAGATCGTTCACATCGACAGACTGATCCATTGGCTTGATCTTGATCTTGACGTGACCATAGTTACCCTTACCACCGGACTGTTTGATGTATTTTCCTTCAGCCTGTGCTTCGGTTGTGATGGTCTCACGGTATGCAACCTGCGGCTTGCCCACGTTTGCCTCGACATTGAACTCACGCTTCATACGATCAACGATGATTTCAAGGTGAAGCTCACCCATACCCGCAATGATAGTTTCTTCGGTTTCAGGATCGGTTGAGACCTTGAATGTCGGATCTTCCTGTGCGAGACGGTTGAGTGCGAGACCCATTTTCTCCTGATCAGCCTTTGTTTTTGGCTCGATACGGAGGTTGATCACCGGCTCTGGGAACTTGATACGGTCAAGGAGGATTGGCTGTCCTTCGTCACAAAGAGTATCAGAGGTATTAGTTTCTTTGAGACCAACAGCGGCAGCGATTTCACCAGCAAAGACCTTCTTTACTTCTTCACGCTGATCAGCCTGCATTCGAACGATGCGACTCATGCGCTCTTTGTTGCCGGTTCGAGGGTTGTAGACATATGAGCCAGCCTCAAGAGTACCTGAATACACACGGAAAAAGACGAGCTGACCAACGAATGGGTCTGCCATTGACTTGAACGCAAGCGCTGAAAACGGCTCTTTGTCATCTGCATGACGCTCCATCGCCTCATCTTCATTGTCTGGATTGGTACCAGTGACCGCCTTGATATCAGTTGGAGCGGGCAGATAGTCGACAACAGCATCAAGCACGAGTTGAACACCTTTGTTTTTAAGGGCAGAACCAGCAAATACCGGGAAAATATCGTTGGCAATCACCGCCTTTCGGAGCATCTTTTTGAGGTCCTCAAGTGAAGGAACAGTGCCTTCGAGGTATGCATTCATCATCGCCTCATCGTTCTCCACGATGCGCTCGATGAGCTCTGCACGGTATTTCTCCGCATCAGCCATCATGTTCTCAGGAATATCCTTCTCGATGACCTTGTTTCCCATGTCACCTTCGAAGTAGTAGGCCTTCATGGTGAGCAGATCCACTACACCTTCATGGTTCTCCTCAAGACCGATTGGAAGTTGGGCGCGAACGGCTTTCTTGGAAAGACGATCAAGGATGGTCTTGTACGAATGCTCAAACGAAGCACCAGTACGGTCGAGTTTGTTCACAAAACAGATACGAGGCACGCTCGCTTCATCGGCATAACGCCAGTTGGTCTCAGACTGTGGCTCAACACCAGCAACACCGTCAAACACCACAACAGCACCGTCGAGCACCCGAAGCGACCGCTTTACTTCAACAGTAAAGTCAATGTGTCCCGGAGTATCGATGATATTGAAACGATATCGCTTGTTTTTGTCAGCATTGGCATAGGTCGGAATCCATGAACATGAGACAGCTGCTGCCGTAATCGTGATACCTCGCTCACGCTCCTGCTCCATCCAGTCGGTCGTCGTCTCACCTTCGTGCACCTCACCGATCTTGTGACTCATGCCGGTATAAAAGAGTACGCGTTCTGAAGTCGTCGTTTTACCAGCATCAATGTGTGCGATGATACCGAAGTTTCGTGTTTTTTCTAATGAGAATTCTCGTTCCATATATATGTTTTTGGTGTTGTGTGATCTGTCTTGTAAATAGGGAATAAAAAAAGCGCCCGTACGCTTGCAAAACTATACTGTATATGTACCTTTTTCGCAATGATTTCAGAGACAGGAATGGTTGTTTGTTTCGTTTTGTCATGCTATGATGGAAACGTTTCACCTATGGCAAACATTCTGCACAGCATTCAGGTTATCTCGGCAATCGCACTTGTTGCGCTTGTACTGCTTCAACGCAGTCAAGGCGATACAGCGAGCTCCATCGGAAGCGGCAACGCTTCATTCCTTCAGACACGCCGCGGCGCCGAGCGGTTTTTGTTCACACTCACTGTCGTTGTCGCGATAGTATTTGTTGCAACAAGCCTTGCAGTAATCGTTCTCTAAACCCATCCTGGTGAGGCTCGTCATTCATGGCGTCCTTTTTCTCATTCATCAAAACAAGAAAATACCCTTCGCGCGATACGTTCATCAAACTTTTTGAAGGACCTTTTTCATGGTATACGGCAGCCTTGGCACTTCTTGCGGCAGCAACTATCGTCATCACGTACTTTTTACTGATCAAACTCAATGACCGACTGCTCGTGGCTGTTCCTGCGCGAGGCGGAAGCCTGACAGAAGGCGTCATCGGCGCACCACGCTTTATCAATCCTGTCCTTGCTGCAACCCAAACCGACGTAGGACTCACAGCACTTGTCTATGCAGGTCTTGTCAAACATGCAGACGATGGCTCTATCATTCCTGCAATGGCAGAAACGTATCGTATTTCACCAGACGGTAGAACCTATGAATTCAGTCTCAAAAAGGACATTACCTTTCATGACAAAACACCAATGACAGCAGAAGATGTCGCCTATACCTACGAAATCCTCAAAGAGGAAACAATTGATGTCGCACACGCAACATACTGGCAAAGTATCCAAATAGAAATCCTTGATCCTTATACGGTAGCATTTCGTCTCCCCCAGCCTGACAGCACCTTTTTGTCGAAACTCACCATGGGCATCATGCCCAAAAATCTCTGGGAACCTGTCGCCGCACAAGACTTCCGAACAGCGACCGCCAACCTTGCACCGGTTGGTACCGGACCATTTATGGTTGAGAGTATAACGTACAAAAACAACATTCCGACCGAAATCATCCTCAAGGACAATCCCCGTGCATACGAGCGACCTTATCTCGATGAGCTCCGTATCGCTTTTTTTGCAAACCAGGACGACCTTCTCGAAGCTATCAATGATGAGCGTATCAATATGACCGCATCACTACCACCATCATATGCAAAACTGATTTCTGATACGGATATAACTATCAAACAAATCAACACCGAAACCACCATCGAACTCTTGCGCACGAGAAATGAAGCAAACCTTGATAATGCAAGCGTCGTAAGCATTCTTGATCGATTTATTGACAAAAATGACATAATTGCTACAGTTGAACACGGTTATGGAACAGCACTCAGTGTTCCCCAGGAAGGACTCCCTATATCGTCTGATGACGCACTATCGCAACTCCGCCCACTCGGGTATCTACTCGAAGACGGCGTCCTGAAAAAAAGAGGTGTACCGGTACAAGTACTGATTGCCGTAGAAAATACCAAATCAATGCTTGAGACTGCACGAATAGTACAGCGAGCACTCGGAACAATAGGTATTGGTGTATCGATCCAAGCATTCGACCAAGGCACATTCCAAGCAGGAGTACGTGCAGGTGAATACCAACTCATCATCACTAACTCATCAGATACAACAACTCCTCCAGGGTACCAATCAGTGATTCCGCTGTATGCCAAAACACTGCCGTATATTCTCGACAGCAAAGCGCGCAATATTGCGGAAACCATACCAATCTCTGTCTCGGAAAGATATCGCCACAGTACAAAGTGGTATGTCTATACGGAGAGACTCTGGACATGGTTCGCACCGAAACAATCAACTACTACCCAAAAACAATAATTTACATACTATGGAACAACACACATCAACCCCTACCCCTCGTCCGCAGCACGCACAACACCAGCAGCGTCCTCGGCCGAACAATCAACCAAACACACAACACCCTGCACAAGCTGGCGGCAAAAAGCCGTTTGCAAAGCGAGGAAACTTTGGTGGCGGCAACCGTCGCCCACAGAGAGCACCTCGTCGTCCAGCATGGCCAACAGCTGAAGGTGCTGTCGAGACAGAACGCAAGACCGCACATATCCCGAACATCGAAGAAGGTGTGATCCGCATCATCCCGCTTGGTGGTGTCGAGGAAATCGGCAAGAACATGACCGCAATCGAAATCGGCAACGACATCATCGTCATTGACGCGGGTATGTTCTTCTCAAATGAGAACACTCCCGGTATCGACTATGTCATCCCTAACACTCGCTATCTCGAAGAACGCAAGGACAAGATCCGCGCACTCATCGTCACGCACGGTCACTTGGACCACATCGGCGGCGTACCACTCGTCCTTTCACGTATCGGCAACCCACCGGTATATTCTCGCAACCTCACGGTTTTGATGCTTCAAAAACGACAAAGCGAGTTTCCGCATCTTCCACCGCTCAATGCCATCGTTGTTGAAAACAATGAAGCAATAACCATGGGAAATACCAAGGTTAGGTTTTGGGGTGTAACCCACACAATCCCTGACTCAATGGGTGTCATCATCGAAACACCGCACGGCGCAATCGTAAACCCTGGTGACTACAAGCTCGACCAGATTGACGGCATTGTGAGCGAGAGTGAAGAGAAGGCATACAAAGTCTTTGACAACATGAAGACACTCCTCCTCATGACCGACTCAACAAATATCGAAAACGAGGGGTTTGCACTTCCTGAATCAAAAGTGCACCAAGGTCTTGAGAACATCCTGCGTCGTGAGAAAAACAGCCGCATCTTCATGGCTGCATTCGCCTCACACATCACCCGTTTGATCAAGGTGGTGCAGATTGCCGAAGAAATGGGCAAAAAGATTGTCCTTGAAGGACGATCAATGAAAACAAACATTGAGATTGCGATCCAGGCAGGACTCCTCAAGCCAAAACCTGGCACACTTATCTCACTTGATGATATCGACAAATACCCGCCAGACCGGCTACTCATTCTCATTACCGGAGCGCAAGGTGAAGAATTTGGCGGACTCAATCGTCTCGCACAAAAGACAAACAAGAAACTCATGTTGCATCGAAATGACACTGTCATCCTTTCGGCATCAGTTGTCCCTGGCAACGAGCGTCAAGTTCAGGCCATGAAAGACGGTCTTGCCCGACAAGGTGTCAAAATCATTTCATACCGAACACCAGGCGAAGATTATGTGCATGCAACAGGTCATGGCAACAAAGAAGACATCAAGTGGCTTCACAATAAAGTCAAAGAAAAATTCTTTATTCCAATTCACGGCCACCATTATCATTTGCAACTTCACAAGATACTCGCAACGTCTATCGGTATCCCCGAACAAAATATCGTTGTACCTGACAACGGTTCGATCGTCGAAATCTCTGCCGACGGCCAGAAAATCTCCGTCCGCAAAGAAAAGGCTCCCGCAAGTCCGATGATGGTTGACGGGTTCTCTATCGGAGATGAACAAAATGTTGTAATCCGTGACCGCCAGCTCTTGGCAGAAGACGGTATGTTCGTTGTTGTTGCAGTCCTTGATGCACGCACTGGCGTTCTCAAGAAGTCTCCTGACATCATTTCTCGCGGATTCGTCTATCTCAAGGAGAACCAGGAGCTCCTGCGTCAGGCACGGATGCTCGTCAAGAAAACAGTGGAGTCAGCACCGAAAGGAAGCGACCAGAACAACTACGAAAACCTCAAGAATGTTGTCGCCGAAACCCTTGGCAAATACCTCTTCCAGAAGACAGCAAAGCGCCCACTCGTCATTCCGGTCATTCTCAGCGTATAATAGAGTCAATGACTCCCCATCGAACGATTTTTCTTGCGACATTTTTCTTTTCGCTTCATCTTGCTCTCGTCTCGTATGTAAACTCAAGCGCCCTTGGCACCTTCATCTCAGGAGGTGCCATTAGTGCGTGCTTTGCCATTGCATCACTCCTTTCGCTCTGTCTCGTGGAGTATGCACCGCATATCCTGCGACGTGTCGGTGTACGACGCTTTGCGGGAGCATCCCTGATCCTATCGGCATGCACACTTGCAGTGCTTGGATTTGCGACACATAAGCTCCTATTTGTGCCGATATTCATCCTCTACTTTACATTAAACACAAGCATCATCTATGCATTTGATATATTTGTGGAGCATTATTCAAAAAAAGGAACAATCGCGACCGAGCGCGGACTATATCTCACCCTCAACAATGCCGCATGGGTTGTCGCACTTGCAACGGTCACTATCATTTCTACCAACTTTGGATTTGACAGTGTGTATATCCTGGCAGCACTTGCACTGCTTCCTGCGGTGGTGCTCGTGGTATGGGGACAAAAAGAGTTTGTCGACAAGGCCTATACTGTTATTCCGCTTCGAAATGGATTAAAGGCAGTATGGGGACGACCAAGCATCAGGCGTGCCATACTACTGAACTTCATCTTGCAGTTTTTCTTTGCATGGATGGTAATCTATGCACCGGTATATCTCACTGAACATATCGGATTGTCATGGAAAACAACCGCAACAATGTTCACTGCAATGCTCATCCCGTTTGTCTTGTTGCAATATCCTGCAGGGAGACTTGCAGATCGTATTAAAAACGGCGAGCGACTTCTTCTTGTCGTCTCAACACTTATCGCGGGAGGTGCGACACTTGTGTTTGCGATGCTTGGCAACGCACCGGTACTCTATCTTGGTATCGCGCTGGTATTCACCCGTGTTGGCGTAAGTGTTATGGAAGTAGTCTGCGACGGGTATTTTTTCAAACAAGTCACTGAAGATGACGCTGAGAGTGTCAGCTTTTATCGCACCATGACACCGCTTGCATACCTTATCGCACCACTTGCAGGAGTACTGACTCTCACATTCACTTCGCTCCAAGGACTCTTTGTAGTGCTCAGCATTATCATGGTTGCAGGTACGATACTTTCTATTCGACTTATCACTATGCCTTCACAAGCGTAAGTTTCACCGTTCTGAGCACCCCTTGACGGAGCACTTCAAATGACACCGTAGACCCGACTGCCTTGCTTCGGATGATACTTGCAAAATCTTGTTTTTCATCAAGAAGCGTACCATTCACCGAAATAATCACGTCACCTTCAATGATACCTGCAGCTGCTGCCGGTGAGCCCGGCTGGACCGCAGGACTCCCATCAGCACCAGGAACAACGACAATGCCGACTGTTGCTGTAATACCGTACAAACGTTTGAGTTCGGCCGTGAGAGGTTGATAGCGAATACCAACAAACGGACGCACAATGCTTCCTGTTTTTTTAATTGATGCGACAACCTCACTTGCGCTCTTTGCAGGGACCGCAAATCCGATGGATTGCGAACCTGACGCCATCGCAACATTCACACCGATGACTTCGCCGCGAAGATTGAGTAATGGTCCGCCGGAATTGCCTGGATTGATAGCCGCATCGGTCTGAATAACTTTATCGAGAAATTCAAGCCTGCCTCCCCCGCTTGCAGTAATTGACCGTGAAAGCCCTGATATCACCCCGACTGAGACGGAATTTTTGAATTCACCGAGTGCAAAGCCTATTGCGATAACGCTTTGTCCGAGATCAAGCGTTTCTGAGTCACCAAATGGAATCGGCGTAAATCCTGATCCTTGGACTTTGAGCACTGCCAGGTCATACACAGGGTCACGATCGACTATTGTTGCTGGGTAGCGCGTACCATCAGCAGTAATCACCACAAATGTCGCATTTTGCCTATCAATGACATGTCTATTTGTCATGATGAGCCCATTGGATGATACGAAAAACCCGCTTCCACCTCCTGCTGTGCGCGTTTTTTCACCCAGAAGCGCGGCAATACCCGAAGCAGGGACCGAAACTTCAATAGAGACAACACTCTTGTTTACCTTTGCAACAACTTCGGTGACAGTGAGATCTTTTGGCGATTCATCAATAACGGGCGCAGGCTCAACAACAACAGCAGGTGGTGCTTGGACAACAGTCGGTACAGCAACAGGTACTTGGGCAACAATAGCTGCAATGATGCGTCCTCGATAGTGCCACAGCGTAGCCCCTACAATAGCAACCACTACACATGAAGACACCATACTCACCCCTATAACCTTGAGCCAATGCTTCATCTTTTTGTGCCGTTTCCAAAATTCTTTCATGGATAAATTATAGCAAATACTTCCCTTTTTCTTTTTTTACAAATCCTTCTTTTATCAAGTCTTTAAGAACTGACTCAATATCTTTTTTCTCTTTTCCCAGAAACGTTACAAAATAAGCAACAGTCTTTGGACCATCAATAAGTGCCTTCATGACACCGCCACGGATCTGCCGACGAGAGCCTTCAAATGCTGACTGTTTGGCATACTGCACACTCTTGCGATGAACCCTGCTTCCGGTACGCTTGAGATGACTGCCATAGTCCATGAGTGCCCAATACCAAGTACGAGCATCAGATACGTCTGCCGTTGCGGCAATCAGCGGGAGAAGATCGCTGTCAGACACAACTTCGCGATCCGGGAAAAAATGATGAATATAGACGGTGCGCAGGTTGGTCTCAATCAGTACAACAGGAGTATTGTATGCAAATGCGGCTATGGCGCGAGCAGTATAGGGTCCAACCCCCGGAAGCTCGAGGAGCCCCTCAACTGTCAAAGGAAATACTCCGGCATGCTCAGTAGCCACTACCTGTGCCATACGATGAAGAAATTTGGCACGACGATTGTAGCCAAGCCCGCTCCACTCAATAAGCACCTCAGCAAGAGGAGCGCTCGCCAAATCATTCACTGTTGGAAATCGCTTCAAAAACGATGTGTATTTTTCAACAACTCTTGGCACCTGCGTCTGCTGAAGCATGATTTCTGATACCGCAATCTTGTAGGGATCTATAGTCTGTCGCCATGGCAAGTCATGACGGCCATGAGCCGCAAAATATGCAAGGACTTCTGCAACAAATGTTTGTTCAAGGGTGTTCATACCTGCTTTACTATATCAAAACACATCCTTTAGGGATGTGTTTTGATATAGTAGCATGAGATACGAGGACTACTCTTTTCTAAAGATAACCTAGCTCTTTCAGGAGATTACATGCTTCTTCATCGCCATTTTCCCTACAACTCATCATAAGGGCATCGATATCAGGAGCATCTTTTACACCATCACCCTTATCTTCTTTGTCACCCCCCTTACCATCAGGATTATCATTATTTTCTTGTATATCACCACCACTTTCTTCTCCCTTATCAGTCACGGCATTTGTGTTGATACCATATCCAAACGTACCATCTTTTGTTTCAAGCTTTTTTGCATACAAACGATAGGTCATGTTGTCACCTGAGTCTTGTGCGCCGGGAGCTTCATACACGTATCCGTACTCGTTCCCGCGATCGCCTGAACGTGGGTCACGGGCAAGTGATGCGATATATGGACTAAGCTGCTGTGCAAGCCTATCCCAGCTCCCTCCTGCATATTCTCCGGTACCGACTTCTTTATCACCCTCTCCTTCAGCCATGAGCTGCGCATGGGCGGTTAATGGCTGCGTAAGCTGCGCGATAGTGCGAATACTTGAGCTATTTTCAGCAACAACACTATCTCTATCAGATGCAATACAGTTTGGATTACCACTTGGGACACGGCACGAAGGATCTCCGAGATCAGGAGCAAAACCATTTTCATTTATATAGAGCTCTATAGCAGTATGCATCTGCTGCAGCTCCTGCATGCGTTTTGCATCACGCCCTTTTGAACGAGCACTGTTGAGCGACGCAAGAACTACTGTTGAGAGGATACCGATAATCGCAATCACCACCAACAGCTCGATTAATGTAAAGCCTTTATTATGTTTCATATGTATAAGTATAGCAGTCCCTCAACAAAATCCACACTTTTTTGTGTGGATTTTGTTGAGGACTTACGTTATCTGATCGGATTTTCTCCTCGAATGAGGCGAATGAGTATCATTACAATCGCGATCACCAACAAAATGTGGATGAAACTGCCGATTGTATAGATACCAATAACACCAAGGAGCCAAAGGATAAGGAGAATGATTGCGATTGTGCTGAGCATGATAGTTGAGAGTATGAGTGAATAATAAGTACAGTTCAATGACTACTCTTCGGTATTCACGATAGGTATCGGAGACTTCTGTAGTGTCGCCATTTTTGACAATGGCGCAGCTGCCCAGAGCAGTCCTGCAACAACGACGATTATCGAAGCGATGAGTGCTCTGTTTATCTGTCTTCGATGTTCATGCTGGGTCATCGCTATTTTTTGATAGTTATTTTTTCTTTGGAGCGACTTTCTTTGATCCGGCAACCTTTGTTGCGACAGGAGCTTTCTTGGCAACGCTTGATTTCTTTGCACCCTTTTTGGCACCACCGACTATTCCTTTCCAGTTCTTCTTGAGTATAGTTGCAAACGCAACGACCTCTGAAGCACCGATCTTGCCGGTCTTTTGGTACGCAGCTGCAACATTGTCAACAATGGTCGCATAGGCTGACTCGGTCATTTCTTGGGCATCTTCCATCTTTTCGATGATTTCGCCTTTCATTTTGACCATCCAGCCCTTAAGTTTGGTACGGTTTTTCTTGCCCTCAGGCCCAAAGAAGTAATATGAGATCGCTGCTGCCGCGGCGACACTTGCCCCGATTGCAACAACAGTACCGGTAGACACTCCTTTCTTTGCGGGTGATTTTTTCATGTGTGTATATTTCGTCTAACTGATAAACTGTACTCTTTCTAGCAGTATACTACTTTTTTGAGGTTCCAAAGAGGAATGAGAATGCGCGACTCTTGCGCAAGTCACGAATAAGGTCCTTGGTATCCTCGCCTATTGCCGCGACATCACGCTCGATGATTCTAGTCACACGGAGCACGCTTCTGAAAAGTTTGATCACATAGATGAGCGCGACCGCCATGAGTACCCACAGGAGGACAAATCCGATGCTTGAAATAAAGAAAAACATATCCGCATGTATCAGTGTTTGCATATACCCTGTAGTATACACGCTTTTGGTTGCCATGCCTGGCACCTTCAAAAAAGGTGCTGTATAGTGTCTCTATCATGAAAAAACTTATCTTTTTTGACTTGGACGGGACACTTATCCCGGGCAACAGTTGGTATCAGTTCAACCTCTATTTCGGCATGTCGGAAACTGAGGACAAGGTACTGCTTGATTGGTATACACGAGGACTCATCACGTATGACGAATGGGACAACTTGATTGTAAAAATCTTGCGAGAAAAGAATCAGGTCACCAAAGAGAAGGTTGCTGAATTTGTGCAAACTGTCGAACCACGCCCTGACGCAAAGGATGTCATCGCAAAATGCAAAGAGCTTGGGTACACCACTATCATCCTCTCAGGCACGATGGAACAGATTGCGGAAAATCTACGAGAGAGACTTGGTGCAGATCATTCATACACCACCTCAACTATCGTCTTTCATGAAGACGGCACATTTCGAGATATTGCAAACGACAAAGACGAAGCTCCTGCAAAGCTCCGCATCTTTGAACGTATTTGCGCCGAGCATGGCGTATCAGCCGAAGACACGATGTGTATCGGCGACAGTGGAAACGATATTGCGATGTTTCAGAAAAGTAAAAAGGCTGTTCTCATCGGCAACTACGAGAAACTCAAACCATTTGCGTGGAAACAAATCACTGAGCTTTCGGAGATACTCCCGCTTCTATAATTTCAGCTTTCTCTTCCCTTTTCAAACGCTTAAGCTCTGCTTCGCGGGCGCGAGCTTCGGCAAGCGTTGCGACTTCTTCGGAATATTTAAGCACTACCGGACGGCGGATTTTGGTGTAGTGAGCGCCCGACTTTGCATGGTTGTGCTGATGCACGCGACGCTCGAGGTTGTTGGTGGAGCCGACGTAGTAGCTCTTGTCAGCACATTGGAGGATATAGATAAACATGATAGTGATTGTAACACCTATACATTTACACCTGCGACGTAGCCGGTGGTCCAACAGAGTTGGAGTGAGTAGCCACCGGATGGGCGGTTCACGTGGAGCAAGTCTCCGGTGATGTAGAGGTTCTCGATTTTCTTTGACTGCATGGTACGGGTATCAATCTCAGTCAGTGGCACACCACCATCAGCCACGACTGCCCTATCGTAGCCCATGAGTCCAGCAATATGTATAGGCAATGCCTTGAGCGTATCAACGAGGAGCTTGCGCTCACCCTTGGTCACGCTATGCACTTTGTTTTCAAAGTTGATCTGCTGTTCAAGGAGCACCTTGATACCGGGTGCCATGCCTTCGGGTACGATGTCACGCAAAATGTTTTTGAGGAGTTTGTTTTTGTTCGCATCAAATACACCGATGATGCGCGTCTCAAGTGCGCCACTATCAGTGTCAGGATATGCATCAATCCGTGCAGTGACTTGCCCACTTTCGAGCAGCCCGCCAACTTCACCTGCAGCATTTAGTATCAGCGGGCCCGACAGACCAAAATGCGTAAAGAGCACTTTGCCGACTTTGGTGATCTTTTTCTTGCCATCAAGGTAGATGTTGATGCGCATAAATGAAAGCGATATACCCGAGAGCACATGCACCCATTCGTCAGACACGGCGAGTGGAACAATCGTTGGCGTCGGGTCTTTGACGATATGTCCCAGATCTCGCAGCCATCCAAAGCCATCACCAGTCGAGCCTGTCTCCGGATGCGACACACCGCCGGTTGCAAGAATGATATTCTCTGCGGTAAACGTGCCCGCTGTAGTGACCACATCAGTGATGCGACCATTTTTGGTATTCAGTTGCTGCACTATCGTCCCTGTCTGGAGTACTACCTTGCCAACTTCCATATGACGACGCATTGCCTCAACGACGTCTGACGCGTTTTCTGTATGTGGAAATGCACGATTGCGCGCCTGCACGACAAGCGGCAGTCCGAGGGATTCAAAATACGTGAACGTATCCTTCACACCAAACTGAGAGAATGGCGAGTAGAGAAAGTCTGCTGCCGGACCATAATATGACAAGAGTCTGCGTATATCGTACTCAGCATTCGTGATGTTGCAGCGACCGCCGCCACTAATACTAAGCTTTGCGCCAAGCTTTTTGTTTTTCTCAATGAGTAGCACTCGCTTGCCGCGCTGTGCTGCAGCCGCAGCCGCCATCATGCCGGACGCGCCACCACCGATCACGATGACATCATATGTGGTTGTGGATGATTTGGTCGACATGGTGAGGATTGCAAAAAGTCCACAATCGTGGACTTTTTGGCTGTATACCTTTTTGGTTTATTTCTTTTTCGCTGGAGCTTTCTTAGGAGCTACCTTTTTTGGTGCAACTTTCGCTGCAACCTTTTTAGCTGCAGGCTTTGCTTTTTCTTTTGGAGCCTCTACTTTCGCAGGAGCAGTCTTTGGAGCTTCAGCTTTTGAAGCCTGCTTGCCGGACTCCATTGCACTCATCAGCTTGTCGAGCTTGGTGTTCACGACTTCAAGCTGACGCTTGAGTTCATCGATGCGAGTATCAGGTGCAGCTGCTGGTGCACTGTATGCAGGCTTTGTGTACGCAGGCTTCTCATATGATGAGTTGCCATAGTCACGCTTAGTGAATCCTGAAGTCGGAGCGTCTGATTTGTGACCACCAAAACAGTCATTACAGTACACAGGCTTTTCGCCGGTTGGGCGAAACGGTACTTCACACATCTTGCCGCATTCGTCACACTTTGCTTTGTGCATTGGACGATCAAAGTCACGTCCGCCACCAAAGCTTGGGCGACCACCAAATGATGGACGTCCGCCAAAGCTTTTCTTTTCAAAGCGACCACCTCCGCGACGTTCATCACCAAATCCGTTGTTTTTCTTAAAATCTTTCATGTTGTTTAAATATTGTTAGTTATATGTATATGATTGAGCCTGTCGGGCTATTGCCATAATGCGGAAAGTATAGTCTATTATGCATTATTTTGCAAGGACCTGGAGCAATTGTTGTGCTATACTCGCGCCATCATGAAAACCACCACAAGTACCCTCCCTGACGGCTATGAACGCCTCGAGCGCGCCTTGGCACACGCTGGGCTTGCCTCTCGTCGTGAAGCCAAGGACCTCATTGTGCGCGGCAAGGTCTCCGTCAACGGCACAGTCATCCGTGAGACGGGCTACGGCATCAAGCTTGGTGAAGACAAGGTAGAGGTCGCTGGCAACCCCATCGCCACCAAGGAGTCAGTGCTCATCTACAAGCCACGCGGCATCGAGACAACCAAGACACTACCGAGCTCCAAGGACATCCATGACGTATTTCCGCAGTACGCACACCTCTCACCGATCGGTCGCCTCGACAAAGAGTCCGAGGGTCTCATCATTCTTTCAAACGATGGGACGCTGACCAAAGCCATCACCGGCCTCGACTCTACTGTTTCAAAGACCTACCTCGTAAGCACCAGAGAAGCAGTATCCGATAGCGCACTCAAGCGCATGACAAACGGTATTGCGATTGATGGCATCATGACCAAGCATGCACAGACCGAGCGCCGTTCCCCTTCAAGCTTCATGATCACGCTTCACGAAGGACGCAAACACCAGATCCGTCGAATGTGTGATGCACTCCACCTCACCATCGAATCCCTCATCCGTGTCAGCATCGGCCACCTCCAGAAAGGCTCCATGAAAGCAGGCGCAAGCAAGAAACTTGCCGCAACAGATATTACCAAATTGAAGCAATAAAAAACCGCTTTATACAAAGCGGCAGTTGGTTGTTATTTTTTTACCATTTCTAAAACAGTATGGATGAGTAGAGTCATCGCATTAGGCTCGATACTATCAATATAATAGTGGGACTCTTTTGCATCACTAGTAATTTTGGGACCATATACAATAGTGATGCAGTTTTTGTTTTGCTTTCTACATTCTTGAACAAGTTCATTTGCTTTTCTACTGGCAATCATAGGTCGTGCAGCGTCTTCTATCAACAAAGGCAGTATTAGGATACATTGCTCAGTCGTTTCTCCGATACATTCAAGTGCCTTTTCATAGTTTTCTGGGCACCAGATGTCGGTATCACTCATTCCCAAAAGAAGTCTGCTGATAATCTCATCTTTCATGAGAGTTATTGCTCCACAAAGAATTATTTTCATGTTTGTAATTTTTTATTACTTTACACTACATATTCGAAAAGTCAATAACAAGAGTATTTTATTTCTCCAAATCAAGGATTTCATCGATACGGATTTGTGTAACAAATTCGGGGACGTGGGAGACGAGGATAATCGTTCCTGCAAAGGTGTTGACTTACACGACAAAAATGGCTATTATCAGCTTATCACTACGGAAAAGACCCTTGCGCAGATACGTCTGCGTCGGGGGCTTTTTCTTTTTATACCTATACTGAAAACTTATGATAATGCTCGTTAAGAAAGGTGATCTCAGTGTTCTTGTTTTTAAGGAGGATTGAACATTTCTTTTCATCGGGCGCAATGATTCTATCAACAGCATTACGCTCTTTGAGAAATTCAACAAGGCAGCCGAAATCTCCATCCCCTGTTATTAACATACAAGTATCGAATCCTTTTGTATAAAAATCTGAAATTGTCTTAAGTACAAGTTCAGCATCACAGTTCCCTTTTACAATACCGCCTACAGAAACTGTCTGCTTGAAAATAAGTATAAATCCACATTCCTGAAGATGTTCGTAGAATTTTGTTCTATCTGGTACAAACCCAATGAACAAATATACATTCACTGGAGCATACTTCTGACGCAGCCATCCGCGAAACTTTTTATAATCAAGCTCAAAGCCAAGCTCTTTTGCAGAACGATAGAGATTATTGCCATCAATATAAATATTGATTTTATTCACTTATTAGCTATTCTACCACGACGACAATAGCTCAAAATAATTTTTATCGAGACATCAAAGATGGCTCCAGGTCTAGTAACTATTTCTCCAAATCAAGGATTTCATCGATACGGATTTGTGCAACAAATTCGGGGACGTGAGAGACGAGTATCATCGCACCGGCAAAGCCACTAAGTGCTTTGGCAATCACCGGCAAGTGGCGGAAGTTGATGTGGTTGGTCGGCTCGTCGAGAATGAGTAGTCCTGGTTCGAGCAGTACGAGCGCCGCAAATGCCACCAGCCCCTTCTGCCCTTCTGAGAGTGCGCCCACTTTGACATGCATGTACTCTGCCGTGATGAGGAAGCTTGATGCCACACTTCGCATGCGCTCTTCGTTAAATCTCGCACCAGATGCCTCCATCGCACGCTTGAGTGCCTGATGCACACTATCCTCAAAGTTAAGCGTTGAGAAGTCCTGCCGATAGTAGCCGACACGGATGCCGTCTGAAATTTTCGCACCAGGAGCTTTGCCGGTAGCAAGTGCTTCAAGGAGTGTCGACTTGCCGATACCGTTTGGACCACGCAGCAGCAAATGCTGGTTGCGCTTGAGTGTGATCGAAGCTTTGCGCTCAGTTATCTTGTGATTTCGCATCACGGTGAAGCTCTCGATCTTCATAATCTCGCCTATCATATCGGTCTGCGTTGGAATGGTGAATGGTCTGATGGTCTTGTCCTCTTTGCGGACGTCCACAATATCCTCCTCGAGCTCTTCGGCTTTTTCACGCATGCGCTTTGCCACAAGTCGCATCTGACCACCTTTGTATGCAAACTGGTTTGCCTTTGCTTTCTTGGCTTGGATTTCCTTTGCAAGCTGCGCATTCTTCATGTTTTCCTTTTCAATACGGATCGTGATATCGCGAAGCACGTCGTGGTAGTTACCGACATACTGCTCGATCTTGCGCGTGTATACATCGAGATAGAGAACGCCTTCGGTAAAGGCGTTCAGAAACTCCGCATCATGCGAAATCACAATAACGGTCTTTTTGTAGTCGATGAGAAACTTGGTGAGATGCTCAATCCCCGCTTTGTCGAGGTTGTTGGTCGGCTCATCGAGCAAGAGCAAGTCAGGATTTTGAATGAGTGCCGATGCCAGGAGGAGACGCGCCTGCTGCCCACCAGAAAATGAGCTGATGATACGGCCATGTACATCCTTGTGCCCGGTGAGGTTCACAACTTCGAGGACTTCATCAATCCGTGGATCAATATCGTAGATTTTCTCCTTGAAAAAAGACTGAAAGAATTCACGCACCGTCTGCGTCATCTGCTCGCGCGGTATCACCTGCTTGGCAATGGCCACACTCGTGCCGCGGACAATATTGATCGTACCACTCTCGGGCTTGAGTACGCCGGTGAGTAAGCCAAATATCGTACTTTTGCCGGCACCGTTTTGCCCCATGAGGGTTATCTTGGCCCCCTTTCGGATCGACAAATCCACCGCTTCCAGGATCGGCTTGGTGGCGCTGTATTCAAATGAAAGTCCTTCAAATCGGACAATAGTCTCAGCCTTTGACATGCCCCACACTATAGCGGGTTTTGGGCATTTGGCCTAGTCTTTGTCCCGATAGCCTCACTGATATGCCGATAGCCATCACG
>JAMIGL010000025.1:0-4286 GCA_035905735.1 Minisyncoccota bacterium
CTCCGCATCATGCGAAATCACGATGACGGTCTTTTTGTAGTCGATGAGAAACTTCGTGAGATGTTCAATCCCCGCTTTGTCGAGGTTGTTGGTCGGCTCATCGAGCAAGAGCAGGTCAGGATTTTGAATGAGTGCTGATGCCAGGAGGAGACGCGCCTGCTGCCCACCAGAAAATGAGCTGATGATACGGTCATGTACATCCTTGTGCCCGGTGAGGTTCACAACTTCGAGTACTTCATCGATACGTGGATCAATGTCATAAATCTTTTCTTTAAAAAATGACTGAAAGAATTCGCGTACTGTTTGTGTCATTTGCTCGCGCGGTATCACCTGCTTGGCAATGGCCACACTCGTGCCGCGGACAATATTGATCGTGCCACTCTCTGGCTTGAGGGTGTGCGTGAGGAGTCCAAAGATCGTACTTTTGCCGGCACCGTTTTGCCCCATGAGGGTGATCTTGGCACCCTTTCGGATCGACAAATCCACCGCTTCCAGGATCGGCTTGGTGGCGCTGTATTCAAATGAAAGTCCTTCAAATCGGACAATAGTCTCAGCCTTTGACATGCCCCACACTATAGCGGGTTTTGGGCATTTGGCCTAGTCTTTGTCCCGATAGCCTCACTGATATGCCGATAGCCATCACGGGCAAGCAGTCGCGCAATACCACGATTGATGACACCGATTTGCTGCGGCCCTTCATAGACCATGCCGGTGATGAGCTGCACAAGGGATGCTCCTGCACAGATCCTGTCATACGCATCCTCGGCACTGAATACCCCGCCAACGCCGACAAAGAAAAACCGTGCGTGATATCGCTCATAGGCGTGACGAAGAAGCTCGGTAGACTGTGCAGCAAGCGGTTTGCCACTGAAGTTACCTACCCCTGCAGCAGCTATCTCGCATGTATCAAATGCCGGGTTGCTGCGATCCTTGGCAAGGTTGGCAAAGACGAACCCCCGAACAAACTCATACGGTACCGCAACAGCAATCAATGCATCCATCTCATCAAGCGTACGTTCAAGCGGCATTTTGATAAAGACCGGACGACTGATACCAAGCGGTGCGAGCAGCTCGAGTGTCTGTCGAAGTCCATCGACACTTGCAAGGCTTCCGTTGAGGTTTCTGGTATTGAGCAGATTTGGGCAGCTGATATTGAGTTCAAAATAATCAAATGTATCGTACCTATCCGCAAGGCGAAATCCTTCGACAAGGTTTGCAATCATCGATGCAAAGTCGGCATAGGGTTTGTTGGTCGCACCAACACTCACGCCGCGCATGGATGCACCTGATTGTGAAGGTACTTGGTCGAGGACTGATACAACGCCGTCATTCTTAAATCCTTTGTTCACCAGAAGTGACTTTGATTTGGGGAGACGACCAAGCATCGGTGGCGGGTTGCCTTCATATGACTCTGCAGTAAGTGTTCCGATGGTATGAAATCCAAAGCCGACACTCGGAAGTATCTGTACAAGATCTGCATTGTAATCAAATCCCGCCGAAAGGCCGATAGGGTTTTGCATGTGCATACCGGCAACATCCTGCACGAGCATCGGACTGTCATATCGCCACAACGCACTGACAACCCTACGCATCAACGGATATGCCCCGAGTATCCGCCCCGTCCTGAGAAACAAATGATGAACAGTATCAGCAGGAAACAAAAAAAGGAGTGGCTTGATGATGTGTCGATAGATACTACCGGTGACAATATACCTCATACACTAGTCAACAATCTTAGCTTCAACATGGTCATGAACACGACTGAGTCCATGTGCGTGCGCAGCATTGATGATGCGTCGCATCATTTGCACCGCCTCGACCGGATGCTTGCCGGATGCACTTTCTTCGGAAAGCATCACTGCAAACGCACCTTCAAGCACTGCCGTTGCAACATCGGTGACTTCTGCACGAGTAGGTACCGGATGCTCTGTCATTGAAAGCATCATTTGTGTCGCGACAATCACCGGTATCCGGGATTCCTGCGCTACAGTGATGATGTCTGCCTGAACAAACGGTATTTCCTCAAGCGCGACCTCGTTGCCAAGATCTCCACGTGCAACCATTATCAGATCACTCACTGCAACAATCTCATGTATCTGTGCCACCGCGACTGCTCGCTCTATTTTGGCAACAATACGCTGCATACCGCCCTGCCCGGCGATATACGTGCGGCAGTCAGTGATATCAGAAGCACTGCCAACAAATGACAATGCGAAATACTCGATACCAAGCTCGATGCCGACAGCAATGAGCTCTTTGTCATGATCGGTTAGGCATGACACTTCATCCTTGTGATACGTATGAGTCGCACCTTGCTGAATGCGAGGACCAGGCAAGTCAGCAAGCACTTCGACCGTACGTCCGGCACGTGCCATGGCCGATCTGATCATCCCTACCGTCACCCTGAACTCGGGAGCTTTTTCCCATGAGAGGTTGATGCGAAAGATGTCCACCCCTGCTTCAATCAACGCAACCATCAGGTCTACCGTATGAGATGATGGTCCGACAGTCGCAACAATCTGTGTATTTGGGGATGTTTTCATGTAGAATAGTGAGAGTACCACTACAGTGTACCACGCGCCTTAAACACCCTAACTCACCCCCTTTATGCATCGAATTTCCTTTTTTGAAACAACGCCACGCGACGAAGCATTCTTTTCAAATGCAATTCATGGAACGAATATTTCACTATCATATAGCCGCGACATTATCCATGCCGAGGCATGCGACCCTGAGACAACGATCCTTTCGGTGTTTGTGCACAGCCAGGTAACCGGGGCGATCATGGACAAGATGCCCAAGCTTGCACTCATTTGCTGCCGATCAACCGGGTATGACAACATCAACCTGACCGAAGCAACCAAGCGTGGCATCACAGTAGTCAATGTTCCTGGGTACGGCGAACATACAGTTGCAGAACATGCCTTTGCGCTCATCCTTTCACTTGCCAAACAACTCTTTGCAAACAGGACAACTGCATCACATCGTATCACTGACACCGAGGCAATCACTGGTATCGACCTCTATGGCAAGACACTTGGCATACTCGGGACCGGCAAGATTGGTGCAAGCATGATAACTATTGCGACAGCATTCGGGATGAAGGTTGTCGCCTACGATCCATTTCCCAACGAGACACTGACGACACATTGCACCTATACCGATATCCAAACAGTACTCGCGCAAAGCGACATCCTGACTCTTCATCTCCCCTATACCAAACACAACCACCACCTGATCAACAAGCAGGCACTTGCACAGATGAAGCGTGGCGCATATCTCATCAACACGGCACGCGGTGAACTTGTTGATACGACGGCACTGATCGAAGCACTCCAAAGTGGCATGCTCGCAGGAGCAGGACTTGATGTCTTTGAAGGAGAGCAGTTTATGCATGCCGACAAAGAACTCTGTGCGCTTCATACCGGCACACCAACATGTGATCTTGAGACAGTACTTGCGCTTTCAATCCTCAAGCAGCTTCCACAAGTCATCATCACACCACACAATGCATACAATACGATCGAAGCAATCGGGCGTATCAATACTACGACAGCTCACCACATTACGACTCATATTGCAGGAGCACCCCTTCAAAGCGTCACCGCCAAAGCGCACGAAATGGGCAAGCTTATCATTGCGCGCCATCATGAGTCAGAATGGAATGCCAAAGGGTTGTGGACCGGCAGTCGCGATACTCATCTCACCGAAAAAGGGTTTGCTGCATCGGCACAAATGGGACTTCTTATTAGCGACATAAAGATCGAGCAATCATTCGCCTCATCTCAACTCCGCTCACTCGAAACCCTCTCCGGCATGCTCGGCGCAATGCAGCAGTTTGCGGTACCACTTACCCGATCAGGTGCACTGAACGAGCGTGATTATGGTGACTATACCGGCAAAAACAAATGGGATATGAAAGAACTGATCGGCGAAGAAGCCTTTGACCACATCAGACGGGATTGGGACTGCCCTGTTCCCAACGGCGAAACCCTCAAGGTGGTCTATGAACGAGTCGTCCCGTATTTCACAACAACGATCCTTCCGCATCTTCAACATGGCAAAAATGTACTCATCGTCTCACACGGCAATGCCATCCGCGCACTCATGAAATATATCGAAGGCATTTCCGACGAGGATATCGCGCATGTCGAAATGCTCTTTGGTGCAGTCGTACTCTATGAACTCGATCATGATGGACACCTCATCAGCAAGGAAGTTCGAGCACTCCCTGATCCGCATATTCCCGCCTAACGTTCAAACGGATTTACAAACAGAGCGTCAGC
>JAMIGL010000026.1:0-9364 GCA_035905735.1 Minisyncoccota bacterium
CAAGTGATGCAGCGACCAGGCGTGTGTCATTCCAGGAGAAGTTTCCAGCCCCGAGCAATATGCGCACGATATGCGCACGAAGGACGATAATGAGTACCGCAGCCGGTATTGATAAGAAAAAAATATTGCGCACAGCGCGGTGCACCATATCAAGAAATCCTTTTGTGTCGCCTTCAGCATGAAGTCGAGCAAGTACCGGAAATGCCGCGACTGCATATGATATACCAATGATCATCAGAGGTGTTGTTTCAATATTGTATGAAAGCTGAAAGATTGAAATAGATCCAGCCGCCAAAAATGAAGCGATTGCACTGATAATAATGAACGTAAGGTTGGTAAGCGACGATGCAAGCGTTCGAGGTATCGATGTTTTCATAACACGCCGAATGATCGACATATCAACCTTATAGGTAAACGATGGAACCTTACCCAAAGCAACCAATGTCGGAATCTGTATGAGGAAATATAACAAAGCTCCGATACCTACACCAATCACAACCCCCACCATCCCCAGCCATGGCAAAAGCCCTATAACCCCGACAAGAATGCCGAGGTTATAAAAGACAGGTGCTATCGCAAATGCAAAGAACTTCTTTTGAGCTTGTGCAAACGATCCAAGCAATGTCGAAAGCCCCATCAAAAATGGCGATACGAGCATGATACGTGAAAATAACACAAGATCTTGCTGTGCACTACCACTGAAGCCAGGCGCTGTCAGACGAGTGAGATACGGCATCAAGATAAACACTACCAAACATATTGCTGTCATTCCCATCACATAGAATGAGAAAATATGCTTTGCAAAGCTGTCAAATGCACCACGAGACTCACCATCATCACGCTTCTCTTGCAAGTATTCGGCAATGAACGGTATTAGTACCGTGACAGAAAACAATACTCCAAACGAATTATAAATAAAGTCAGGAATACGAAATGCGGCATAGTACACATCCAGATGGACTGATGGGCCTACAACTGATGCAAGAAGTCTATCTCGTATCAATCCAAAGAATTGTGAAACGAGGGAGAACACACCAAGCAGTAGCGCTGCCTGGTTCATCCCCGAGACATCACGATGCAAAAGTTTGATCAGTCTCGAAACCATTTTTCAGGATATTAGTTTGCAGCAGGAGTAGTTGGTGCTGTTACAGGTGCATTGTTTGCAGACTGCATGCGAGCAATCTGTTCGTCAACACCTTGCACTGTTGGAAAGCGAGTCTTGAATGCATTGAGCTCACTGATAGCCTGGGTCTTGTTGCCAGAAACTTCAAGTGCACTGATGTACTGGAGATAGTTGGTTGGGTTGTTTGGGGTGAGCTGTCGAGCTGAGTTGAATGCGGAGAGTGCTGCACTATAGTCTTTGAGTTCAAGATTTGCACGACCAAGGAGTACGTATCCCTGATCATCAAATGGTGCAACGGCAATATACTTTCCTATTTCATCCACAGCGGCACGAGTCTCTCCTGCGGCAATACGAATACGAGCACGAAGAATATAAGCGTCGAGATAGTCATTCTTGAGTGCAAGAGCCTGGTCAATAAACGCTGAAGCTCCCTGTGCATCCTGTTTGGTAAGTGCGAGCTGTGCTTGGTTGAGCAAGAAGATTGGGTTGTTTGGATTTCGCTTCTGTGACTCATCGGCAGCCTGCTTGCCGTTGGTATATGCTTCAGCATTGTTACCACCTGCAACAAGTTGATATACCTGACTGAGGACAAGCCAGTTGTTTGCATTCGTTGAATCCCATGCTACCGCAGCACGAGCACTCTGCTCTGCTTGAGAGAAATATCCTTGGAGCTGGGCCTTGTCGGGATTTTCTGTTGCAGCAACCTGACTAAACTGTGCAGTGTACAGAGCAGTACGAGTACGGAGAAAGATATCATTTTGAGACAATGAGAGCGCATTGTCGATACGAACAGCAGCTGTCTGAAAATCTGCCGCTGCAAGCGCCCTGTTGTACACAACAATACTTGCAAAACGGTTTCCACTAAAGAACACCGCCGCAAACCCTGCCATAGTCGCAATAACGAGGGTCAGGATGGCAAAGAAGCTTGTACGAGGATCACGGAGATAGTTGAGTGCGATCACATTTGAGTTCCCGACCATATCAGACAAGCCAACGAGCATTCCGATGGACAAGAATCCCATCATGATAAGGACAAGTCCTGGAGAAGTGAAGAAGAAGAGTACTGTAAATGCAAGAAAGATAATGAGTGCGGTAATCGCGATAAATCGACTCGAAGCATCTGAAAACCGACTATTGAGCAAACGGAATCCATACTTGTATGACAGTACGATGAGCGCGAGCAGTGCAAGCATGACGAGAATACCGTTGGTGGTAAGAATCGTAAAGAACATGTTGAATCCAGACTCAAACGGAGTGTTCCAAAAGACTGTTCTATTGATATCTACTGGATGGTAAAGGTTCCAGACATCAGCATAGCGACCTGCACCTGCACCAAACACTGGATCATGCGCAAGTGATGAACGAGTAACACGCAATGTTGTGGCAACTGATGGACGAACATCACTGAAGCTCACACCTGCACTTTGTGCAAGACCTGCTCCAACCGATCCTGCTGAAAGGAAGAAAAAGAATCCAACGAGCAACGAGATGAATGAGACAAGTGGAAAGCGCTGACGATCAGGTTCTTGTTCTGTAGAAGATTCATTCTGCTTTGAAAACTTGAGAATGATGCGCTCAATCGATGACTTATAGACAAAGATAAGAAGAGATGAAACGATCGCAATGATCCACGCAGCCTTGAAGTTGAGGAATATCAGCACGATAAGCGAGAGTGCCATACCTGCCAATGATGCGATTTTCAAAAACTTCTGTTTCGGCATCAACACTTCGTGCACGAGCAATGAAAGGAAGAATACGAAGCTTACAAAGTACGAGAAGTCGACCCATGAGCCTACCAATGTCCCCTGGTTTGCAACAGTACCAAAGTATGTTGCGACGAAACCAATATTTTGTGACACATACAATACTATCTGGAGAAATACGGTGAAGATTCCTCCCAAAAACATTGCAAAAAAGAGGCGAATGAGTTTTGAGCTATTACGAGCATGAGTAGCAACAAGGAATGTAAAGAGTGCGATAACGAGGGTTGTTGCAAACGAATCAAGTGCAAATCCTCGCCCCCATAGTGACACCGCACCATTGGCTGAGGTAAGCGCAGAAACAAAGGACAGTACTACCCATGCACCAAGTGCAATCATTATCGGGTTGCGTGATACACAGAATGTTCCTTCGATAAACTGCGCAACAAGCCAGAATGAAAATGCGAGAAAGACTCCAACATACAGCAGGACGCCTTTTGCGGCACCAAGCCCACCGATTGTTGCCGGTAGAAACATGAATGGTAAAAGTCCCGCAATAACAGCAACGATACTGAAGGAAATAGTGTTGAATTTTTCAATAAATTTATTGTGCATGAATATCTTTTAAGTTAATAATGCATCCCTCGTTACGGAAGCCTCGCTATTATACAACAATACTGACAATTTTGCCCGGTACGACAATCACCTTTGCTGGGGATTTCCCTCCCAAAAGCTCTTGGATACGCGGGAGCGCAAGCGCGCAAGCCTCAATATCCTCTTTGGATGCATCGGGAGCGACCGTTATTTCCCCACGGACCTTGCCATTAACCTGAACACCGATCGTGATTGAGTCATCAACTGCAAGCGTTTCGTCATAGGTTGGCCATGAAGAAAGGTGGATACTTGTGGTTTCGCCAAGTGAAATCCAAAGCTCTTCTGCGACATGAGGGGCAAATGGAGCAAGAACCTGCAAAAGCTTTTTGTAATCCTCAATATTGATATGTTTTTCTTTTTCAATTTCGTTCACCGCAATCATAAGCGTTGAAACAGCGGTATTGAATTTGAATGACTCAATATCTTGACTCACTTTCTGTATGGTCTTGTGCACCGTTGCAAGCAACGACTGAGATGTAGACTCATTTGTTACAAAAGATTTTGCTCGCCAGAACTTCTCAACAAATCGATAGGTCCCCACAAGACCATTTGTACTCCATGGCACCGTACCCTCAAACGGACCAATGAACATTTCATAGAGACGAAATGCATCCGCACCAAATTGCTTGACGACATCGTCTGGATTGACCACGTTTTTCCAGCGCTTGGACATCTTGCGACCATCTTCTGCAAGGATGAAGCCGAGAAATTCGAGCCGAGGAAATGGCTCTTCAGTTGTTACTACGCCAATGTCGAAGAGAAACTTATGCCAAAATCGAGCATAGATAAGGTGTCGAGTTGCATGATCACCTCCCACATAGACATCAACCGGCATCCAATCCTTTTCTTTTACAGGATCAATCAATGCTTCGGTATTTTTAGGATCAATATACCGCAGGTAATACCAAGAAGATCCTGCCCATTGTGGCATCGTATTTGTTTCGCGCTTCGCAGATTTGCCACAGGTTGGACACGGAACATTTACCCATGAGGTAATATCAGCGAGCGGACTTTCCCCTGTCCCCGAAGGCTCGTACTGCTCTACTTCAGGAAGCACGACCGGCAGATCCTTTTCAGGTACAGGTACGATACCGCAATCTGCACAATGAATGAGCGGAATCGGCTCACCCCAATATCGCTGACGAGAAAAGACCCAGTCTTTAATTTTGTACGTACTTTTTATTGTTCCACCAACAAATTCAGTGATTTTAGTTTTTGCTTCTTCCGAAGTAAGACCGTCGAATTGACCAGAATTAACTAAAATTCCACCCCAAACTATTGCACCTTGATTTTCAAGCCATTTCTCTCCTTGTTTTTTTGCGATAGTAATATTCCTATCATCCTGTAAATAAAATTTAAGACCTTCTCCTCTATAGTCAATAATTTGATTATCTTTAATCTCTGTAATCTTTTCAAGTACTACTAATTTCTTTTCTAATTTAAATTTACTGGCGAATTCAAAATCTCGCTCATCGTGTGCAGGAACTGCCATCACTGCTCCTGTACCATAATTCGCAAGTACGTAGTCAGCGACCCATACCGGGATTTCATCGCCATTTGCAGGATTGATGGCAATGATACCTTTGAGTTGTACACCCGTCTTTTCTTTCTTTGCATTGGTGCGATCAATATCACTCTTTTCTTGGACACTCGCAACATAAGCTGAAACTTCATCCTTGTTTTCAAATGAAAGTGTGTCGAGCAATGGATGCTCAGGCGCAAGTACCACGTACGTCACACCAAAGAGCGTATCTGCACGCGTTGTGAATACGGTGATTTTCTCCGTACTATCTTTGATTGCAAACTGCAGCTCTGATCCTTCCGATCGTCCGATCCAATGACGCTGCGCTTCTTTGACACCATCGGGCCATTTTGGAAGCTTGTCGAGGTCAGCAAGCAAGCGATCTGCATAGTCGGTGATCTTGAGCACCCATTGACGCATCGGTTTTTTTTCAACTTTGGTACTACAGCGCTCACACGTACCATCTGCTTCGACGTCTTCGTTGGCAAGTCCAGTCTGACATGACGGACACCAGTTGATAGGCTCAAAAGACTCGAATGCGAGACCCTTTTTATACATCTGGAGGAATATCCACTGCGTCCATTTGTAAAATGCAGGATCAGTCGTATTGACTTCGCGTGACCAATCATGATCGAGTCCTATCACCGAGAGTTGTTCTTTGAAACGTGCGACATTTTGATCAACAGCAACACTTGGATGCACCTTATGTTTGATAGCAAAGTTCTCCGCAGGAAGCCCAAATGCATCCCACCCCATCGGATGAAGCACATTGTATCCTTCCATTCGTTTCTTGCGACTATAGACATCGGTTGCAATATATCCACGAGGATGTCCTACATGGAGCCCTTCACCTGACGGATATGGGAACATATCAAGAATGTACTGCTTAGGCTTATCAGACGATTCTGTTGTTTTATAGATACCATCCGCAGCCCATTTGTCTTGCCATTTCTTTTCAATTGATGCGTGGTTGTAGCTCGATGGGTCTTTGATCATAGGAGTTGATTTTTTCATAGAAATGGTGTTCGAGCAATCTACCTGTCCGTGCCAACCTTTTTGAGTGCAACCCAAATAAGTCCGCCCAACGCTACTGCAAGAATAAGTACCTTGATCAGACTGTCTGCATCAGACCAGTACCTCAAAGAGGCAATGACAAGCGAAAGTACGCCACCCCATGAAAATGCGGTGGAAACAATGGCATTTGCAATGAGTACACCACCAATCAGTGATGCAATACCGAGAATCGCAAGAACTACAAATACGGTCCGATTGTATGCTGCATGGGCCTTATCGTAGTCCATGCGCTTGGTGTAATCAGGGTCACAGTACCCAGTAGGCTCTTTTTGGGCTGACATCGTATCAGGACTCCATTGACCACCAACAGCAATGCACGACTCGACTGTTTGATACTGATCAACGACTTGAGAAGAGACAGGATATTGAGGCTCTTTATAGACCAGCGAAATGGCGTAATTGAAGAACATATTGAGCACAATGCCAATACCGACGATGAGTGACCATCGAATAAGACTTGAATGCTGATGATGATGTGTTTGCATCGGTACAGTATAGCAGAGACAGTACCGCCCTTCGCTGTACTTGACAAATCTAGTTATTTGTTATAAGGTACAAAAAACGTTTTTATGAGATATATTCAACAACTAGTTGGAAATCCCGACTTTGAACACTTCTTTCCTGCTGCACGACAAATAATCTTGTGTCTTGCCAAATACGAGAATGCATATCTGACAAATGACATGAGTTATTTTCGTCAACATACGCCTCTTAAACCCGTATTCCTTGCAATGAGCAACCCTTTTCTTTCACTACCACACAACCCCAAGCTCTACACACTGCTGAGCAATGTAGGAAAATGGTCAGTGGAAAAAAAGTTATTTGATTCACTAGAAAAATTTGGAGATTTTATGTATCTTCCGTTTTATAGTACTGAAAAAAATTTGATCATGGGACGAATCTTTGAGCAAATAGCAGCAGAGATTTGTGCACATAAATCAAAAATTAAATTGTGTGCAGTAAAAATTGCATAACCGTCCGTACTCATCCACCAGTGAGTACGGACTTTTATTTTTTACTATTGATGATACTGCTCACAAACTCTTTGAGACTACTCCCTACGGCATCAAGTGCCACCAAAAACGGTGCATTGTCATGCAGATGCGGCTGTGTGTCCATTTCGATGAACCACACCTTGCCACGGGCATCGATGATGAATTCGCTTTGTGAATAATCCTCTGCTCCAAACATATGATGCAAACGCATCGCAAATGCTGCAACATCCTCACGCTCACGCGGTGACAGACTCCCGCCTGCAACAGCATACTCTTCCCCTCCTGCACGCATATCATGATGCAATACACCGCGCGATGGAGACTTGATCTCAACTGCAGGCAGCACATACGTATCCTTGTTGCGGAAATTGTTGATGACCCCGACCGCTGCTTCCCTGCCATAGATATATTGCTCGACAATAAAAGGCTCCTGGTGCGAGACCGACTCCTCTACCATCATCGCCAGATCAAGTGCGGTAAATGCAAAATGTGTGCGCACTGAAGCACCCCCGGTGAGCGGCTTCATCACCCACGGTGGTGCCATATGCTGATAGATGCGCTGCGTGATCTCTGACACGCTTTCGGTACCGTCTGGTATCACCAGAAGTGACTCAGGTGTGCTGATGCCGAGCGATTTTGCAGCTTCCTTGGCGGTCTGCTTGTTGAATGCCATCCCAGATGCCAGTGCACCACTTCCTGTATACGGAATGCCGTAGTCATCCAGAAGTCTCGAAAGTTTGCCATCCTCCCCAAACTCACCGTGAAGTGCGTTCCATACGGCATCCACACTTGCGGTGGCCTTTTCCATATCGGCAGGCACGCCTTTGATGTGAAGTACGCCGTCTTTGTCGAGTAGCATATCAATCGCCTCAAAGCCGGCATCCATAAGTGCCTTCTGCACATTTGCACCAGTCTTCAAAGAAAAATGATATTCGGGACTGATCCCTCCGCGAATGATACCGATGCGTTGCATGCGATAATTATAGCATTGCTTTTGATCTTCGTGCTTTGTGGAATGTCAGTGCAAAGCGATGTGACTCTGCATTTGCAAGCAAGATAGCGTATTTGTTTTGTTCGATGAGTTCTTGTGGACCCGAGATTGACTTGGGTCGATGACGTTCGTCTTTGGTCACGGCAATGATCGGAATGTTGAGCGCAAGATCCTTGAGCACTGACTCCACAGCATTCACCTGAATAGCATTTCCGTCCACGATGATTGCGTTGGGATATGGCCATTCGGTATGTGCAAGGCGACGAGTGAGAACCTCTCGAAGTGCGCCAGCGTCATTGGCCTTGTCGAAGCCTTTGATAGTGAACTTGCGATATTCATTTTTGTTCGCAACTGCATTTTCAACCACCGTCATCACGCCGACCATGTTAGTGCCAGAGAGATGGGCAATGTCATATGCCTCGAGACGAAACACCTGCTCATGTCTCGTTGATACGAGGTCACGCTTGATAAGTGACACATCCTGGATATGCTCGAGTGCAAAGACTTTCTGCTTGAGCTCATTCGCTGCTTCAAACAGCTGCGCGTTCGCCGCCTTCATCATGTCGCGTTTGAGATCTGCGATGAGTTGACGGAGCTTGCCGCCAAAGATGAGTTTGAGTCGGGTGATTGTTTTCTTGTACTGCTTGGCAGCTTCAGACGACGTCACATCCGGCGCAAGTCCAATCTGTCGATAAAACACGGTATTGTCTTTCTTGGATGAGGCGAGATCACGAAATGGAAATATCTTGCGGAGGATCTTGAGTGCTTCACGAATACTACTACCACTTGGGTACGGACCATAGACTGCATCGTAGCTCACCTGCTTTGCTGATCGAGGAAGGTGCACGGTCTTTGCCTTTGTATCAATATCTTTTTGTCTGACGAGTACTATTTGTGGAAACTCTTCACGGGTAATAGCCACACAGTTGAAACTTTTGTCATCTTTTTCCTTGGTGTTGTAGTAGGGTGCATGTTTCTTGATCAAGTTCGCTTCCAAAATAAGTGCCTCGAGTGCATTCATCGTCTCCTGATACTCGACGGTCGCTGCCGTAAATACCATATCCACAATATGTGCTCCTCGTGTCTTGATTACATCGGGAGAAAAGTAGCTGCGTACTCGGTCACGGAGACTGGTCGCCTTGCCAATATAGAGAATCTTGCCCCCCTCATCACGCCAAACATACACGCCAGGCGTGTCAGGAAAATCCAACTTGTCGAAGTCTTGACGAATCATGAATTTTTCAATACTACCACAAGTGGATCATTTTCTGGTTTATACCCTCTCGCTTTTCCTTCTTTGCGTCC
>JAMIGL010000027.1:0-6094 GCA_035905735.1 Minisyncoccota bacterium
ATGACAAACGGTTTTTTTCATCAATTGTGTGTATATATTCGCCGATTAACATTTCATTTTATTTACCACTTCTTCCCACTTCACTCCATTTTACCCCACTTATATCCCCTATAGCAAGGAGAAACTCTGTGGATAACAAAAAAGCCCTCGCTTGAGGGCTTTTTTGTTCCGTATGGATTAGTCGACGCTCACTATATTGTAGGCGATCTCCCCTTTTGGCGTATGAACAGAGACAGTATCTCCTTTTTTCTTGCCGAGGAGAGCTACTCCGATGGGAGATTTGTATGAGATTTTGCCCGAGAGCATGTCAGTCTCCTCGCTTCCGACAATATTGAATGTGCGGGTATTGGTCTCACCTTCCTTTTGGATAACAACAGAGCTTCCTACTGCAACAAGCCCGTTGTTTTTACGGTCAACAACTTCTGCATGCTTGAGTACATGCTCAATCGTTGCAATACGTTCCTCAAGCTTCCCCTGATCTTCACGAGCATTATGATACTCAGCGTTTTCTGACAAGTCACCGAGACTTTTGGCATATTCAATGGCGGAGACTATTTCTTTGCGCTTTGGACCAGAAAGCTCCTTGAGCTCTGCTTCAAGCGCCGCCTTATTTTCTTTGGTGATATATTCTTTCATTCCGATAACTATACTGTGTTTTGATTATTGGGTCAAAAGCTCCGGCCGCTCGACAAAAAGCTCAAGTACAGGCCTAAATGCATGCGGCGCTCCACCCGAAATCTTGGGCCCGTCTTCCATCAATACCGTGAATGCAAATCGAGGTTGCTCAACCGGAAAGAACCCGATCACCCACGAGTTAACCCTGGTATTACCCTTGATCTGAGCAGTACCGGTCTTTGCACCAACAGACAGGTTTGGCATATTGAGTCTCCCTGCAGAACCCTCGGTCACTGTCATATACATCGCATCATGAATGACATTGTACTGTGTTTCTGTAAATGGAAGCTTTGTTGAAGCTATGGGTGCATTGGTGGCATTCTTGAGAATGGTAGGCGTGACAAGGGTGCCGCGAGATGCAATACCTGCAACAGCACGGAGCATTTGAATCGGAGTCACTTGAAAGCCATACTGCCCTATTGCCGTATGGTACGTATCTCCGAGACGCCATCGATCACCCTTGAAGTTTTTTGCTTTCCAGGCAATGCTCGGTACTGTTCCAGCAAGCTCACCCGAAATATTGATTCCTGTCTTTTCTCCGATACCAAATAACTCGGAATACTTTTCAATATTCGCAATACCGAGTCCTTTTTGCTCACCAAACCCTCCGCTTATTTGATAGAAATATACGTTTGAAGACCCCGCGATAGCCTTTCGCATATCCACGTCGCCATGATCATCATTATCTCTGAAAATCGAAAACTGTCCCGGATTGTATGGGTTGGGAATCCGAAGCTCACCGGTAGTATGAATTACCTTGGTAGGTGAAATGATATTTTCCTGGAGGGCGGCAAGTCCAAGAAACGGCTTAACAATGGATCCGGGCGTATAGAGACCCTCGGTCATACGGTTGAGAAACGGACGCTCAGACCCGGTAAGATATGACCTGATTGTGGCGATGTCTTTTCCATCAGAAAGAATACTCTGGTCATACTCAGGATAACTCGTCAGTGCAAAAAGTTCACCAGTGCGAATATCCATGACCGCTCCGGCACCTCCTTTATATCCAGATTGTTCTGCAAGAGCTTTGATGCCATCAAATAACGTTTTTTGCATCGTTGCATCAATTGAAAGTGCAAGGTTTTCACCACGTGTCGGCGGCTCGATCATGCTTTGGGAGAGTATTTCACCACTTACATCAGTCTCAACCAGGTTTGTACCATTGATACCACCAAGTGCAGTATCAAATTCTTTTTCAACACCATCCTTACCAATAATCTTTTCTTGCCAAAGGTTGCCACTCTTATCCTTTGCAGGATACGACACATATCCGACAAGTGCTGCAAAGCCGCCGTCTTTGGTATATTCGCGCACGGTCGGCGATATTTCATTACCAATAGTATTCCAGGCAAGTTCAACACCGTTACGGTCATAAATGATCCCTCGATCGGCAAATATCGGAATATGTCCAAGACTGTTTTGCTCGCTCTTTTTTTCATAATAGTCGGCACGCGCAAGCTGGAGCACTCCAAGTCGTACCGTAAAACACATCGCGACAAAAACCATTACCCCAAAAAGCGCCGAAAGCGAACGTTTGGAAATAGCCTGCTCCATACGCCCCTCAAACTGCTGCCGATCAAATGCTGGTGAGTTGTGCACATCAAGCAGGATCTCATCCGGCTCAAGCGCAACTGTTCGTATGACTCGTCGTCTAGACCTTCTTAGCATATAGTTCACCAAAACGTGTTTGGGAAGTTACCACCCAATGAATAAAAAGTATGCCCGCGACAGCAAGCGTTGTTTGAAATATCCCTAGATCAAATGCCCGTGTTGGCGCATACAATGCATCGGCAAGTATTGCAGGAAGTATCAAAAAGACTCGATGTCGCACAACAATAATTGCAACAGCGAGAAGTATTATCTGCACCCAAAGCGGCGTCCACACGACAGCCCCACAAAGTATGGATAGAATGATGAAGGTCCGAACCATTGAGCTGATTCTACCATATTTGCCTATACAAAGACTGCCGCAACAACAGGGACCAACCGAGGGTCAAAAATGTCAGGAATAATAGCCTCAGGTGTTGGCTCATCCACCAACCCTGCTATCGCATGTGCCGCTCTGATCAGATGATCATGCGTGATCTCCCGAGTAGTCGTATCCAGTGCACCCCGAAAGAGTCCTGGGAATGCAAGCGCATTGTTGATCTGGTTTGGGAAGTCTGATCGTCCTGTTGCCATAATATAGACACCAGCATCTTGTGCTTCGGCTGGATGCATCTCGGGTACAGGATTTGCCATCGCAAACACGACCGGACGATCTGCCATTGTTTGTACCATTGCTTTGGTAAGAATATTTGCAACACTCACCCCGATAAATACATGTGCACCAACTACCGCCTCAGCAAGAGTCATTGGTGAAGCCGTCGTCTTCTCTGCGATACGCTTCTTTTCTGGAGTAAGATCACTTCGAGAGATGCTAAGCGCACCCTTACTATCAAGCACCACCATATGATGAACTCCGGCATCAAAGAGAAGCTCGGCAATCGCAATCCCCGCAGCACCAGCACCATTGATAACTACTCGTGCATCACCGAATGATACTTCTCGAAGCTTAAGCGCATTGATAAGCCCCGCAAGGACGACAGTTGCTGTCCCGTGCTGATCATCATGAAAAACAGGGATTGAAAGTCGCGCACGAAGTCGTGCCTCTATTTCAAAACAGCGCGGTGCGGCAATATCTTCGAGATTGATCCCCGCAAATGACGGCGCAAGTGCAGCGATAGTCTCAATGATACGATCTGTATCTTGCGTTCCCAGACACAATGGGACCGCATCAATATCAGCAAACCGCTTGAACAATGCGGCCTTGCCTTCCATGACAGGCATTGCAGCCGCTGGACCGATATTCCCTAGACCAAGCACCGCAGAACCATCAGTGATGATAGCAACGGTGTTTCCGATATTGGTATAGGTGTTTGCAAGCGATGGATCAGCGGCAATCTCGGATGATATCAGCCCCACACCAGGAGTATACGCAAGCGACAGGTCGGCCTTGGTATCAAGTGGGACTTTGAGTGCTGTCCCTATCTTGCCGTGCATACGAGCATGAAGTTCGCGAGCCTGATCGTCAAATGTCATATTAGATAAATCGTCCAAGAATAAACCGAATGATAAAAAGGCTCAATATAACAGCAACCGCATAGAACATCCACATGCTGCCCAACAGTGATGCAAGCGATGTTGCACCGACCAGGATCACATAGTCCTTAGGGTTGTTTTGACTCTCAGCTACTACGGCTTGGTCCGGCTCAACACCTGCTATTTCACGAGCAACCCTAGTCTCAATCGTTCGAGCAATCGTAATACCAAGATCACGCTTTGCTTCATCACGGATTGCCGCAAAATGATCTGCTTGCGCCATACGCCATGTCTCAATACCGGCAAAGTGCGTCACAAGCCACAACTTGATAGCAGCAACCCCAGGAAACCCTGCAACTTCGACAGGAGCAACAGTGCCTACCGTTACAGTCCCGATGACTCCTTTGAGCGCAGGAACTTCTTTTTTGTCTTTTGTGTTGCTTGCTTTGGTAATGGCTGCAGTAACAACTGCAGGTGCCTGCGGCATGGTCCACGCAGCAACTGCGGTCTTGCCACTTTCTTTTGGAACAGCCACTACAGTCGTTGCGATATCGGCATCTCCAGAACTAAAGACTACCGTAGCCGAAATATCATTTTTGGTGTTGTTGTAGACAAATGCATTGAGCTCAATAGCAGCCCCCGTCGCCGCATCAGAAGGTATTGCCCAGAGTGCTTCTGCTGGCGGTGTGACCACTGCTCCTGCACTAGCGGGAATGAACACCATAATAGATACCAGTATACCGATGAACCGTCGCATGGGATTACTTGAGTGAAAAGGCTGCCTTGACGGTGACCGTCACCTGTTTTTCAATCTGGGATGTATCGTAGCTGCCATAGTCAGATACGTCGGTTGAGTTGCGTGACTGCACCTGTACTACACCTGATGATGCACTTTTGAGCGTACCGACACGTTTGCCGGAGTTTTTTGCTATTTCACCAGCACGAGCCTTGGCATCATCGATAGCTTGTGAGAGAAGCGTAATACGGGTCTCAGGAAGCTTGGAATAATAGTATTCAAGGGAAAGACTTGAGAAAATAACGTTCTGTCCCACAACCGTCGCGATGTTTTTGGATGCATTTGTCACACGATCAACATCCATTGTTGAGACGGTGAGTATCTGTGTGAGCGAGTAAAGCTTCTCGGCAGATTGGTTTTGCTGGTATACCTCATTCATTGATACAGGACTCACATTGAGCTCAGTATCAGCGATCTGCTGGCTTTGCATGAACGCTTTGGTAATCTGCAAATCACGAGCAATCTGCTCATAGCCACCCTTGAGGTTACTCTCACGCACAGTGCGACTAATCTGTGTAGTCCACTTTGCCTGATCAGCAGTCACTTCAACTTTTGCAGAGCCGGTCACTGAAACAGTGTCGTTGAGCGAACGCAACCGAAACACAGTCGTTGCGCCGACAACGGTTGCAACGAGAAAGCTTGCGCCAAGAATAATACCGAGCAGTACGAGTGGGTGTAATTGATGCTTCATACCTGGGATTATACCACCTTTGTATTCTAAACAGTAAAGAAGCCGTACAATATTGCTGCAAAATTGAGTGCCGCATGTGCAAGCGAGATGAGAATGATGTTTGGAAAATAGCGATACATCAGCGCAAAACAGAGTCCTCCAACCATTGCTACTGGAAGCATCACAATAGGAACAGGATAAATCACATGCAAAAAGGTAAACAGGAGCACATTAAACGGTATGATGAACCACCACCTTGACGAAAGAAGTCGTAGTTTATAAAAGAGGAACCCTCGATACGCCACTTCCTGCAAAATCGATACTGGAAGAAACAAAAACACCAAATGCATCGAGTACCACCATATCGAGACCTGCTCAAGCTCGAGCATACCTGATACCCACCTCAGTGAGACGACCCCTACAACAGTAAACAGTACGTATGGTATGAAACTTTTTCTAAATGAAGACCATGACATTCCAAGCGCAGCATCAGGTATTCGTTCATGCTTGATGATGCCATACATCAAAAGCATCGAGATACACAAGGCAAGCATGCGCCACTCTATATTGATAATACCTGTCGCAATCAGTGCAACAGGTGCAATAAAGATAAAGAAAATCTCACCTAGAATCGCCTGTTTGTCAGTTGTCATACTGGTATATTACTTGATAGCACCTTCCTTCACCAACAGCGCGCGCTTTGCATCAGATCCGCCACGGTTGTACTCGCCTACACTACCATCAGATCGGATCACGCGATGACACGGTACTGTCGAATCGTAGTTGTCCTTCATGACTGCACCCACTGCACGTGCAGCACCTGGATAGCCCGCCATTGCCGCAACTGCGCCATACGTCATCACCTCCCCTTT
>JAMIGL010000028.1:0-8388 GCA_035905735.1 Minisyncoccota bacterium
GTAGTGCCACCGATCCGATTGTCGTACTTCCCTCATATACTCGCAGTTCTTGGACTGTCGACGCATCATGGATACGTACCTGCAGACTCTGCACGGTAACAGTACCTCCTGATGCAGCAAGATCAACACTGATCGTTCTATGCTCGGCATCTGCTTGCACCTTTTGTGACAAAGGCGTAGTAGCACTCACCAAACTGACCATTTTTGCAGTTGCAAAGGTGATCGTCTGCCCCGAAGTGAAACCGAGTGTTTTGGTTCCTCCGGTGGTGAGATACTCAATGCTTGTTTTTATGGACAAGCTCCCCGTTGAAATGCCAGCAATATCAGCGTACCACCAAATGGTGTACGTACCATTTCGTATCGAAGCAAATGCTCCGTCATTGTTGGTAATAGTACCATCAAGAACAGGAGTAGCTCGCGGCATCGTAAAGACGGCATTCGAACTATCTCCTTCACGAGTAATGCGACAATAGAAGTTTCTTACTGAACTGAGTGACATATCCGCAAGGATAAACGAAGGCGTAAGTTTTCTGATGCCATCGTTGTCAGCACCAGCCCTATAGGACATCTTTCCGATCAGCAGTCTTGTCTTGGGAGACGCCAGTGTTTGATCGGAATAACTCGTATCCTCTCGTAACTGCGATACGGTATCAGCCATAACGGCATCCTTTTTTGAGCAGGATGCAAGCATCAGCACCACGATTGTGGCGAACATGATTTGTTTCATTTTTTATTGTTTTAATGAGCGTAATGATTTTTCATCTTTTTAACACAAAAAGCATGAAAAGTCAATCTATGGTGGGAGTAGATGGATTCGAACCATCGACCGTCGAGGTATAAGCTCGATGCTCTAACCAACTGAGCTATACTCCCGAATTGGCGGTACTGAGATTGTATAGCGCAATAGCAGAAAAAGAAACCCCGCGTTATACTCACCCTATGAATGAATTTGTAGCAAAAAAATTGGGAGAAGTACTTGCATTTACCCGTGTTGGAAGCGATACCCTGGAGAAAGGCCATAGCGCACTTGTCGAAGCACTCGGAAGTGACAAAGTGCTTGATATGGAAGAAAAGAACCGTATTCACGGCGAAGAGATCATTCGTGTCGCAACGGACGCAGGCATGATTGATACCACCCTTGCAAAAGCAGCAAAGACCGCAGAAAAGCTCACGCAAATGCGCGACCTCTATGTCGGCGATCAGTGGGACAATGCGACAGAGCTTATGGAGTGGAGTGGATTCTTTGAAGGAGCAGCTGTGGTGCACTTTGCACTCGTGCGCGGTGCGGCCGAAGGCATGAATAGCGAAGGACTCATGATCCTTGCCGAAGAAGGCGTGAACTGGCACTACGAACTACTCGAGCTTGCCGAAGGTGAGCTTCACACCACTGGTAGCGACCGAACAGCTGCCTAGTATGTACCGTCAACAATACCCGCATCATGCGGGTATTGTTGTTATGGGGTAAACGTCTTTGATATGAGGAGTGAAGTATCAAACGGTACAAGCTGTTGTGGAACGAACAAACTATTTAATGGACTCACCTGCTGTGTATGGGTCATGACTTTTGTAGTAGGATCAATACTGACAGTTGCAACCATGCCGCGCATTGTATGAGGTGAAAAGTATTGGTCAAAGATGAAATTACCGAGACTATAAAATATGGGTCTGCCTTTATATTCCTCGACACGCTGCATCACATGCGGATGGTGCCCCGCAACAATATCCGCACCAGCATCAATCGCAGCGTGTGCGAGTGATACTTGCCGTGCGTTTGCCGGTGAGTATTCGTTGCCAAAATGAAATGACATCACGAGCACATCAACCTGTTGTGCCGCATTGGCAATGATCGATGAAAGATCAGGATTACTCGCAAGCAAAATACCCGAAGACTTTTCTGTTGCTGAAAGCCAGTTGGGGCCAACATCGGTCGCCGCAAGAAAGCCAACCTTGATACCACGAACTTCAACAATCCGAGGAGTAATAGCATCAGCCATACTGTCTCCAGCTCCGGCAGCAAGTATACCCTTTTGTCTTAAATGCATCCGTGTTTCATCAAATGCTTCACGTGCCCAGTCACCGACATGGTTGTTGGCAAATGACACGACATCAAATCCGGCATGAGCGAGCGCGGTGACGACAGCAGGGTCCATATGAAATGAAAACCGGCTCCCGATATTATGACCTGAGAGCGCCGCTGTTCCCTCAAAGTTTCCAAATGCAATATCAGCTTCCTTGAGATATGCAGTGTTTACAAACAGCGCATCATAGCTGCCATCCATATTCTGGAGCACCTTTCGCCTGACACCGCGATCCATCATAATATCCCCAACAAGCACAAGGGTGACCGGCTCCCGCTCTACCCTATCAGTGACAGGTGCGGCCGGTGCAAATGCTCGTCTGCTTGGAGTAAACGGAAGTGCAAGCCCCATCAAGAACAGTGTTGCGAGCGGACGAAGGTACCACATGATGCATTAGAGACTTAGTTTCTTTGGCACGATGCCATGTGCAGAAATGATCGCCTCATAGTCAGCCTGCTCAAGTGTTTCTACATCGATGAGCTTCTTGGCGATGATATCAAGGACCTTGCGATGCTCGGTGAGCACATCCTTTGCACGAGTAAGTCCTTCGCGCATGACACGTTCGACTTCAGTATCAATCAGTGCACTCGTCTTTTCGGAATATTCCTTTCCTTCGACACCCTGACCAAACATCGCGCGCCCGCCATCATTTTCAAGTGCCAATGGTCCGATGATGTCACTCATACCCCATCGAGTCACCATTGCTCGTGCGAGGTTGGTCGCAACCTGCAGATCATTTGAAGGACCAGTGGTAACATCGCCATAGATCATTTCTTCTGCGGCATAGCCACCAAGTGACATGGCGATATCATCGAGAAACTCTTTGCGGGTCTGCAACTTGCGCTCCTCAAGCGGAAGCTTGAGCGTATATCCACCGGCACGACCACGTGCAACGATAGATATTTTGTGCACCGGATCAGCATCGGGCAGCACTGACGCCACAAGTGCATGACCGGCCTCATGATAGGCAGTGATCTCCTTTTCTTTCTTGGTAAAGAGATGGCTCTTGCGTTCAGGACCCATCATCACTTTCTCAATGCTTCGCACGAGATCAAACTGTGAAATCTTCTTGCGATTTTCACGAGCAGCAAGGATCGCACCTTCGTTCATGAGTGAGAACAAGTCCGCACCAGAAAATCCAGGCGTACGTTCTGCAAGCACCTTAAGGTTCACATCTTCGGCAAATGGCTTTTTGGTGGAGTGGACAGTGAGTATGTCTTCGCGATCACGACGATCTGGCAGATCAAGCGTCACACGTCGATCAAAACGACCAGGGCGAAGGAGTGCCGGGTCAAGCACATCAGAACGGTTGGTTGCGGCCATCACGATGACTTTATCATTTGGCTCAAAGCCGTCCATCTCAACGAGTATCTGGTTGAGTGTCTGCTCGCGCTCATCATTTCCCCCGCCGTAGCCGCCGCCTCGCACGCGACCGACCGCATCAATCTCATCCACAAATATGATTGACGGAGATGCACGCTTTGCCATTTTGAACAGGTCGCGTACGCGTGATGCGCCGACACCAACGAACATTTCGACAAATTCCGAACCCGAGAGATGGAAAAATGGTACCGATGCTTCACCCGCAACCGCACGAGCAAGCAATGTCTTACCCGTCCCTGGCGCACCGGTGAGTAGCACCCCTTTTGGAATACGCGCACCAATCTCAAGAAACTTTTTCGGATTTTTCAAAAAGTCGACTATTTCTTTGAGCTCTTCTTTTGCTTCACGTGCACCGGCAACATCTTTGAATGTGACCTTGTTGTTCTTGTCAGATGGGTCAGTCACTCGTGCCTTTGACTGTCCAAAGGTAAATGCTTGCATACCCGCACCTTTTGCCTGACGAGTGAGCATCCAGAAAAAGAATATGACCAAAAGGATCGGCAGTACTATCGGGAGAATCGAAAGCAAAAAGAATGTGAGACCACTCTGACTTGCAACACTGATATCAACAGCCGCGAGATTGGGCTGTGCCACACCGTATGCTGCCAATGTTTCCACAAGTGATGCAGTAGGCTCCTTTTTGGATGTAAGCACCGTATCATCCGCTTTGGTAACGGTGAGCTTTTCACCATCAACAACAATTGATTTGATCTGCTGCCCTTCGACAAGTCGTGCGACCTCAGAGAGTGTCACTGTTCCTTCTTTTGGTCGAGCTTCACCACTGACGAGTGAGTACAGTACGGTAATAACCGTAAAAATGAGGAGTGTTGAGACAATATATGATGAAAGCGAACGTTTTGGTGTTGGCTTTTTCTTTGGCTGCTGGGGTGGCATTGGTGACTGTTTTGACATCCGTCCATTATACACAATATTCCCTCATGCTGAACTCATGCTACCATTGCTTATATATGGAATATCTCCGGAACAAAAAGGCGACATTTGACTACCACCTCGAGGATACATTTGAGGTTGGAGTCGAATTTCTGGGCACCGAAGTGAAATCGGTGAAAAACAACCACGGGTCGCTCGTGGGCGCATATGTACAACTCCTCGGCGGTGAGCTCTATCTCCTTGGTGCACACATTCCTCCCTGGCAGGAGAAAAACAGCTCATCAAGCTATGACCCCTACCGTGCGCGCAAACTTCTCGTCAAAAAGAAGGAGCTCTACCACTTCAAAAAAGTATCCGAGACCAAAGGCTTGACTATCATCCCGATATCATTGTACGGTAAAGGAAGTCTCGTGAAGCTGCAGATTGCAATCGCACGGGGCAAGAAAGTCTTTGACAAACGGGCAACCTTGAAAGAAAGCGCGGTCAAGCGTGATATAGAGAGGACGCTTGCTGATTAGTGAGTTCGCCCGACTCAGCCGCGACGCGGCTTCGCTGGACGATTTTTTCTGTTTCCCGCCACAGAACTACAAGCAAGGAAACATTTTTGCCCGACTCCGTTGCTACGCAACTGCGCTGAGCGAATGTTTCTACTTCCCGCCGAGGATCTACAGGCGGGGAAACATTCGGGGATGATAGGTTTCGACAGACATGGTCTCGAACCTGTATGCATGCCGAGCATGGACGTACTCTCGCAAAACGTCGTCCACAGGTCACCTGGCAACAGAACCGCATCAGTGAAGTCTCCATTTGCTAACGCATTTGGATTCAACTTCGCTCCACAGCTCGCCTAACTTTAGGTCAGCGTGGTGTCGCACCACTTCACTCCCACTAGAGTGCGTGCGGCATAATGACAGTGGGATAGGCAGTCACTCTTGCCTTAGAGAGACACCAAACACATAAAGGCTCGGGAATGGATTGTTTTGTACCGTTTTAAGATCCACTCCTAACACATCAAACCGTACTACGCATGGAGACTTACTTGTTCACCATTTCTACACGGGGGTTCGATTCCCCCCATCTCCACCCGAGAAAAACCACCACTATGGTGGCTTTTTCGTTTGCGGGTAGAGATGGAGAAAGCCAACTGCTTGGCTTTCGTGGGGAATCGTACAGCGGAAATATGTTTCTTTAGCAAAAGAAACAATTGAGCTGGTGCCCAGAGCAAACCTGTATGACTGATACGGGTTTGACTCGCGGGCGTGTCCCCCATCTCCACAAAAATAACGAGCACTCGCCTGAGCACGACTCTATTTTTGTAGGATGTCGCATAGCAATGCGACGCCATACAGATACAGAAAAACCACCGTTATGGTGGTTTTTCTTTCTATTGACTTATCATATAAAAAAGATATAATCATACAAAACAAATTTCTTCATTTCAAATCAAAACCTTATGCAAGTACAGAAAAACCCTCTTACTACTCTCAGTAGAACCTCTGCTCCCCTTATCCCATTGAGTGAACTCATCAAACATTATGACCGAGTAAAAGATGGTGCCTTAAACATCACCGACCCTCAAGGAGGTCAACTTGTTAGTTTTGCTGCACGATATGCAACTGCTCATGGGTATGACTGCGTTAGAATTTCAAGCGGTCGTTTTGCCAGTTCGTCTTCATACGAATACGAAAAGACTGTTTTCATAATCAATGCTGATGCATATGAAATACCTAAAGAAGTGAAAACAGCGACGTTTAGAACATGTTCAAAACGAAACATCACGTATTTTGGTATTTCGGAAAAAAATATTGAAGTGTATGTAAAAAGCAAATCTTCAACAACCCAGTCCGCTGCTGCCTAAGTATCCACTATCCCCTCTCATTGGTATGAGAGGGGATTTTTAATTAAATGCTGTTCGCACAATACTATACGCAAGCGCTGGCACCCCAAGGAGCTTCCCCATTTCATCCGCAATCGTTCGGATATACACCCCCGAAGTCACTGTCGCTTCACACGAAATAATCTGCACCTGCACTTCCCCCTTTTTTTGTACTAAGCGTTCCCACTCTTTCATGACTTCGTCCTGACGAAAGTCACCATCTACTGATCTGATGATCGGTATTTTTTGCCCTACAGCATCCGAGAGCGCAAGACTTCTCGCCCCTGCTATTTTAGAGTTCAAGATAGTACCTTCTTTTGTAGGGAGTGTTGCAGGAAGATTCCCCGCTCGCGCAGCCACAAAGAGTGGTACTCCGCCAACAGTCTTGGATGAGTACGCAGGATAGTGCCAAGACTTTCTTGTGTTCAATGTTTGCAACGCTTCTTGTAGCTGTTCGGGAGAAATGTCTTTTCCAAAGCTTGTATCAGTCACCAATCCCAACATGTCAGCAGTGTCGGTCGACACACCAAGCAGTACCTCAAACTGATACGTCTTGGCACGACCCGTATACAAGTCTTTGTCATGACATCTATCCCCGACAAGAATAACCATCGCGCCCTCCGCCATCGGATCGAGCCGCCCAGCATACGTCATCGGCACACCATCAGAAATACCATACTCATGACGAAGCCTGATCAAGAGTGCGGCAAGTGTCTCCCCTGCATGTTTCCATGCCTCCAGAAGCCCCGGATAACCTTGACTTACAAGGCTTTTTTGAGTAGAATTACCTGACATTATCTAGCATCGTAGCAATCTTGAAGGAACGAATCAACAAACAAATACGAGCAACCGAAGTCCGCGTTATTGATGACGAAGGGCAGAACGTTGGCGTCATGCCTATTGCAGAAGCACTCGCAATGGCTGAAGCCCGCGGTGTCGACCTTATCGAGACTGGCCCGAACGCCAAGCCACCGATTGCAAAGCTCATGGACTTTGGCAAATACCAATACGAACAGAAGAAAAAGCTCCAAAAAGCGCGTGCAGGGGCAAAAACAACCGAAACCAAGAACATTCAGATCAAAGTCGGTACCGGAGACCATGATCTGGAACTCAAGGCAAAAATGGCCTCAAAATGGCTCAAGGAAGGTCACCGCATCAAAGTCGAGCTATTCCTCCGCGGTCGCACCAAGGGTATGGAAGAAGGATTTCTCAAGGAACGCCTTGACCGGGTCTTGCATTTTATCACCGAACAGTATAAGATTGCGGAGCCCCACAAGCGCTCCCCCAAGGGTCTTGCGATTGTTATCGAGAGAGACCGGGGCGCAAAATAATCATATTTATGGCAGCAAAAACGAACAAATCATATAGCAAGCGTCTCAAGGTGACCAAAACCGGTAAAATCATCGGTCGTAAGCCTGGGTTCAACCACTTCAATGCAAAGCAGTCTCGCGTCACGCAGCTTGCCGGCAAACGAGGTGCAGAATTCCCGATGACCAACAAGCAGATGGGTACGTTCTTGCCGCACCACTAATTTTAAACTACCATGACACGAGTAAAACGAGGTACTATTGCCAATAAGCGACGAAAGAATGTCCTATCACAGGTCAAGGGCTACCGTTTCGGCCGCTCCACCAAAGAGCGAATGGCCAAGGATGCTATCGCCCATGCTGGTAGCTACGCATTTGCACACCGCCGCGACAAGAAGTCAGACGCACGACGCATCTGGCAGGTCCGCATCAACGCCGCAGTACGCGAACTCGGCATGAGCTACTCAAAGTTCATCGATGCACTCAAGAAGTCAAACATCGAAGTTGATCGCAAGATTCTCTCCGACATCGCCCAGACAAGTCCATCTACCTTTAAGAAAGTATTCGAACAGGCAACAAAATAACAAAACCCCCTCAATCGAGGGGGTTTTGTTATTGAAAGAGTGATGAATGTGAACCAATATCAATGAGTACCAATATGAGTTCTTTGTTTTGTATTTGATATATCAAAAGTAAATCTGGTCGAACATGACATTCCCTGTATCCTAGATACTCCCCCTTGAGTTGATGGTCGTTGTATTTATCAGGAAGTTTTTTGCCAGATGACAATAGATCAATGACTGCAGAAACTTCCTGTCTAATCACTATTTTAACCCCACCGTATTGAAGTTTC
>JAMIGL010000029.1:0-10528 GCA_035905735.1 Minisyncoccota bacterium
AAACGAGTTGTGCTATCCAATAACATGTCTATTGCATTCTTCAACACTGCGGTCGCCATAGGTATCGTCGCGATGCAGATTGGTATTGTGGCACTCATCCTTGGCATACTAGCAAAGGCACCGTTCGTATCATGGGTTGCACGTTACGCACACATACTCCTTGGCGTACTTTTCATTGGAGGCTCAGCGGCAAGCTTTGTCTATCAGTATGGGTTTGGCTATGAGCCATGCCTGCTCTGCTGGTACCAACGTATCGCGATTATCCCTATCGCAATACTTTCTCTCACCGGTGACATCCGCAAAAGTTCACTCCTGCGGAAACAGGTTCTCACCTTTGCAATCATCGGTTTTCTCATCGCGATTTTTCACAACTATATCGACATTTTCCCGACAGGAGTTGATGTTTGCGGCGAAGGAGTGAGCTGTCTGAAGCGCTATGTATACGAGTTTGGATACATCACCATACCAATGATGTCAGCGACTATCCTCATGATTGGCATACTACTTCCGATCCTGAGCAAGCGTTATCCACACAACGACATTGTTGCACCGAACAAATAGGTCTATACTGTAGGGAGTTGCTCTTTCGCATCCCAACCCTGTCAGTGCGGGATGCACCATAACTCTCAGCTCCTCCAACGAAGCTCCTTCAAAACAAAAATACAACAACAAACTCTCGTACTCAATCATATATAGTGAAAAACATAAAAACCTCCCTTAACTAAGGAGGTTTTTCTTTTTGCATCTACTATTTAGGAGAGCAGCACTTTTTCAATCGCAAGCTCAAGTGGTACTCCCCCTTTCCATGCAGCAGCGTGCGCAGTGATGAGCTGTTCATATAATGTTTTATATGAACCCGTACTATCCTTCATCATCATGTCGCGAACTTTCCAATAAATGATACCGAGCATCGCTTCTGCGGAATGCTGTTCTGCAAGAGCTTGATAGTGAAGCCAGCGACTTTTTTTATCATTGATCACTATCATCGATGATACATCTGCAAAGAGCGTATCCTTTTTTCCATTCGATTCTTTTGCAACGGTATGCACCACTGCTCCGGATTTTTTGAACAATGTCACAAGAGGTGACGCAAGTACTATTTCTTCAAAAATAAATATTGTTGGACTTGCAAGCAACTTTTTTATAAATGCAAGACTTACTTCTTCGGCATGGGAACTTACCACAAATCTCGTATGCACGACCGGAAGCGTCGGGCTAAAGAGTGACGGATACAGATATTGTTCAAGCTCACCAAATGTCAGATCTGTATCATGAAGCATGATGACCTCATCAGTCCCCGACTGTTTGATCACCTCTGCAACATACGAAGCGCGAACTGTTTTATTGTCAGCAACAACAAGAATAATCATTAGAGTATTTTTTGCACCGAAGACTGATATGCTTTGTATTCACCATCAGCTGTTGCGGAAAGTATTGATTCATACTTTTTGAAAAAAACATTTGAAGCAAGGTACCCGATCAATGTCGAAAGAAACAACATGAGCGAACCTGACACAAGTGTGTACCCCGTCACCAATATGAGCAGACCAAGATGTGTCGGGTTGCGCATGTATCGGTATGGACCAAAGTGAAAATACTTTTTGCCATAGCCATGGTTTTTTTCGACATGACGGGAAGTGTACTGCGCCCAAAAGATAAGTGTTGGTCCGATCATAAAAAAAGCAATCGCAATACCGAGCGCATACGGTACCCGTATCTCAAAACCAATAAAATAGTCAGCAAACAGTCCGACCATACTGCACACAAAATACACCAAATATGACTGGGCAAGGACGATATGGATAGACTCGTGTCGTTTCATATGCTGTATTGTATAGATTTACTTGAGCTCATCAAGTCGCGTACCCTGCCCCACCGACACCTCAATCGGAACAGGATCAACAGACACCGCAACAGGTGTCCGGGCAAATACACCCTCCATTGCACCTACAATGATTGCACGCGCGCGATCAGCAACAGACTCATCGACTTCATACACGAGCTCATCATGAATCTGGAGTATCAAATGCACTTTGTCTTGTAATCCGGCGTGCACCAAGTCAGCCTCAACAAGCGCAATGGCTATCTTGATGATATCAGCCGCTGTTCCCTGTATCGGAGCATTCCCAGCCATACGCTCTGCAAATGCACGCAAAAATGGCGCACCTGAAGTGATCCCTGGGAAATATCGACGTCTCCCGAAAAGCGTTGTCGTATAGCCATGCGCTTTGGCACCATCACGCACTGACTCCATATATGCAGCAATGCTCGGAAATGCTGCAAAATAATCATTATAAAATATTGTTGCCTTTTCTTTGGTTGTAGCAAGGTTCTTCTGGAGTGCTGATACCCCCATACCGTAGATGATGCCAAAGTTAATAACCTTTGCGGCACGACGCATATCCTGTGTTACCTCAGAAGCTTCAACACCAAAGACTGATGAGGCGACCGTCGTATGAATATCGTCTCCACGCTCAAACGTATCACGAAGCTGCTTGTCACCAGAGAGCATGGCGAGCACCCGAAGTTCGATCTGGGAATAGTCACTCCCGATAAAGACATGGCCAGGTGCCGCGACAAATCCATGCCGTATATCCTTTCCACCTTCGCCTTTGGCAGGAATATTCTGAAGATTGGGATTCGCTGATGAAAAGCGTCCAGTTGTCGTCCCGTGCTGCAGAAATGTTGCGTGAACGCGAGCATCATCCCCTGCACATGCAAGGAGTGCTTCGACATAGGTCGAGAGAAGCTTTTGCACCTCACGATGTTCAAGTATCATCGCTACCACTTCATGCTCTTCGCGCAGCGACTCAAGTGTCTCCGCATTTGTTGTAAATGCACCACTTACCTTCTTTTTCCCTTTTGGCTTGAGTGCGAGCTTGGTGAAAAGAAGCTCCGACAGCTGTTTGGGTGAGTTGAGATTGATTGGTCCCCCATTCACGTCATGTACCCTCTCTTCGATACCTTTGAGTTTGAGAGTCATCTTGTCACGAAGTGTTTCAAAATACGATCGGTCAATCATGATGCCTCGCTTCTGCATCGTATCAATAATAGGCACAAGTGGAAGCTCAATGAGTCCAAAGACATCCCACAGTCCGCGTTTTTTGAGCTCAGACTCTATCGTTTCATATGCTTCTTGGAGCGTGTTTTTGCGTGCGCGAGCAAGGATTGCATCGTATCCTGGAGCAGTATCCTCCGAATACAGCACCCACATCGCAATCGATGCCTTGCGCAACAGCTCAGGATCAACATCCTCCCGTGGCTTGTCATCAGGGAATGCAAAGAGTTTCTTTACCCGGGGAATCAAGCTTCGAAATTCATATTCGCCAAATATCGCAAGAAGTCGGTCGGTATCGACATGCCCAGCGTATGACTCATCTGGAACATGGTAGGTCACCGGAGCATCACGCCTGATTGTTGCAAGCGTCTTTGAGAAAAATGCGTCATCGCGATGCTCGCGCAAAATCCCGACCATGCGTTCTGAGATGCCTGCCGTACACAACAGCTCAGGGTCAGTATCAAGGGCCTCATAGAGTCCTTCAATAGATCCAAATGTTGCAATGATTGTTGTTGCGGTCTTTTCCCCGATACCAGGCACACCCTTGATATTGTCGGATGGATCACCACGCAAGCCTTTGTAGTCGACAAGCTGCGCAGGCTTGAACCCGTATCGCCCAACAACCCCTGCTTCATCATAGAGCACCGTATCAGTCACCCCCTTTTTCAAGGTAAAGACTTTAATCTTGGTACCTTCGATGAGCTGCAGTGTATCCATGTCCCCTGACGCAACCACTATCTGTAGACCATCGGTTGCACGGTACTGCTCAACGATGGTACCTATGACATCATCAGCTTCAAATCCTTCGGCATCAAGACATGGAATCCCAAACGCTTCAAATATCGTGCGCGACCGTATCAGCTGATCACGGAGATCATCATCGGTCTTTGCGCGTCCAGCCTTGTACGCATCATATGCCTGATGACGGAATGTCGGCTTGGGCAAATCATATGCCGCAACGATAGCATCAGGTTTCAACTCTTCGACAATACGAATAATCATTGATGCGAGCCCATAGAGCGCACCCGTGACCATACCATCACTTCGAGTGAAGCTCGGAAGTGCATGATACGCACGATGAATGATTGCATGCGCATCAAGAATAACAAGTGTTTTGGTCTCAGCTGTTTTTTTCATAGGTAATACGTCTCCCGCTTCCTTCATGACTGATGTGATAATGGAGCATATCAAGAGGAAGCGAGTCTTTGATACGCTCAGGCCACTCAACAACAAGAAGTGTCTTGGGTCGAGCAATGATATCCCTCCACCCAAGCGGTACAAGCTCCTCGGCTGATTCGATACGATAGGCATCCATATGTACCACTGTATCAAATGCGACATGTGCTGCATCATAAAACTTTGCAATAGCAAATGTCGGACTGGTGACAGCCTCAGTGACTCCCATCAGTCGCGCAACTTCCTGGACCAGCGTTGTCTTGCCGGCCCCGAGGTCGCCAGTGATCCCGACAACGGTCGCACCCTCTCTTTGGGGCAACTCCTGCACAATCAATGCCGCGATTTGTGAGAGCTCTCCGATGTCGTAATACTCGTTCATCCCCCAATACTAGCACAAAGACCGGCCCTGATGGGCCGGTCTTTGGTATTCAATCCGATATACGGATTAGTATTTGTTTTCGTCTTTTTTCTTGTAGAACTGTCGTGCCAAGAGTATCAAGGCAAGGATCACAAGGATAAGGAGCAACCATTCGAGCAGCGTATCCGGAAGGAATGAACCGAAACCGAAGGTGTTTGCAACGAGAACGCTTGGACACTCATCAGAGATCGTGAGCAACGAATATGCTATCGCATCTTCCTGTCCACGAGTCAGACTGTTGGTGTACACCACCGAAGCAGTTGTCACGGCAAGGTTGCCACGAACCGCTTCACTGTTCACCCGAGCACTGATAGTTACCGTTCCTGATTCACCCGGAGCTACGGTGCCGAGATCGATCGTAAGTGCGCGATCAACAACTTCGTACTTTCCATATGATGAAGACAAGTAGGTGATCTCTTTTGGATGCGTGATTCGAAGTACAGTATCCGTCAGACTCTGACTTGAGATGTTGCGATACATGACGGTGTATTCAACTGATCCTCCGATACACATACGCTCGTATGAGGTTGTCACCTTGAGTTCAAGCAATGATGCCTGGCTCTTTGAGGTCACAGTCGTATCCTTCACAGTGACGGTCTTAACAGTCACGGTAGGAGTTGAGATAGTTGAACGAGTTGTCTGGAAGCGAACGATATCACCATATGCGGTACCGTTTTGGTTCTGAACAACTGCACGATAGTAGTACACAGCACCAGGAGTGAGGCCTGAAACAGTGGCATTGTAGTAAGTAGTACCACCGTTTGAAGGGATTGACTGACTTTGTGTGCGTGAGCCGAGGCTTCCACTGATACCCCATTCAAACCATGCGATTGTAGAACCGGTGGTTGTATTAGGAACAGCGATACCATTGAGTTGTGCAGAGTATCCACCAAGGACACTTGCAACTGTAGTAACAGCCTGCGGAGCACTGGTTTGTCTAATAGACTTTCCATCAACATTTACCTTTTCGGTATCAGTGTCTCCAAGACGGCCATTGAAGCCATATGCACGGAGTGTGTATGTCGTATCTTCATCAGGACGAATAGTCACATTCCCATCAGCATTTTCATCGCTGAAATTCTGATCACTTGATCTGATGTCAACATAGTCACAACCAGTAGTGGTCCAACGAAGTCTCGTTGAGTCACCCTCGTCGATCGATGTGTCATCAGCTCTGAACGTATTGATCACACATTCGTCGTCATCATTGTTTGATGATGAGCCGTTTACACGGAAGTTTGCGACAAGTACTCCTTGTTCTCCCGGCATAACATCTCCGATGTTGAAACCATTTGAACCAAAGAGTGCGCTTTCATTCACTGCATATGCACCACTTGTTGCACTTGGGTACCATACTGCACTACCTGAAATATAACTCACTGTTGATCCACTTGAAAGACTTACTGTTGCATTTCCAGTAGCACGAGGACCACTGATTGAGGCAACTCCGCCACCAAAAGATATTGATGAGCCATTGTTTTTTGGCTGAATAGCAAGTGTTGTTTCTTCTGCAACAGTATTACTCGTATTCTTATAATAGATATGCACGGCAACAACATCACCAGCTTTTGCTGAGACGTTCTGCTTCCAACACCCGTTGACAGGGCCCATACTACACGGATTAGTAGTATCGTTGGCAACTGTAATCGTCGGCATTGAGCCAGGATTGTTGAAACTACTTTCGGCATGGGCAAGCACCGCACCTGAAAGGGTTGCAGTGATCGCGAATGCGAACATTGAAATGATAATTTTTTTCATATTACTCTTTTTTCTCACTTTATAATTTACTACCACGTTTCAGCTCCCTATCGTTCGACCGATACGGAACTAAAATATAGAAAGGGTGATGATATGCATCACCCTTTGTATTTTTTTTGGAAAGTTACTACCACGTATTACTGTATCTACCACCACTGTTTCCACCGGTATTAGTACCATACGATGTACCTCGAATGGTACCGGCATTGGAATAGTTTCCATAGTTTCCGGAACCTCCTTGGAAGTCACCATTTGAATACCCATTATTACCACCACCGTTCCATGTATTGGAATACGAACGATTTGAAACGTTTCGATTTTCCATACGAACACCTCTGTAGGTATTCACTCCGGCAAACCAAGTGTTGGCAACATTCAAACCTGTGTTGATATAATCAAGCACATTTGGTTTGTTGCGAACGGTGATTTCCATTGAACCAGACTGGTTTTGGTACTGCTGGTTTGAGTGACCTTGGCATCCAGTATAGTTGCCATGAGAACATCCACGATTTGAAGATCTTTCTTCTTGCTGTTCTTCATAAACATACTTAGGTTTAGGAATCCTAACAATAAACTCTTCCTCAACATACGTCGGAATAGGAATTCCTATTTTGCGATGTTTAACCTCATAAGAAATTTCTTCTGCAGTAATCTTCTTTGATGGTCTTGGTTTAGGTTTGTACTCAGGAGTATTATCAGCATCTTCTGGGTCAGAATCTGCAACATCATCTCCGGGAGATAGTGCATTCAAGCATCCGTTTGATCCCCATTTTGCAATAGGTTTCCCCTCATAAATAATCAGAGGGACACCAGCTTGAAGTACACCTGTTTTTACAGCATTACCGTCTGCATCAACACCATAATTCACTTCATCACCATTAGCTTCAGCAATAGCAAACTTATCTGCACTTGCTGAAAGCACTTCGGCATAGAGGTTTTCACCCCATACCGCCGAGTAACTTTCGGCAGATGATCGAACTGCGGCACCAGGAATAGATTTTCCCTGCATCGCCTTTTTCAACCAAGTAACTGCCTGTGTTTTTGAAGGTGTTGGTACTGTTTTCCATTTAACGTACTGGAATTTTTGGGCGTAACTTTCCATATGTATGGCCATAGAAGCCATTACAACAAGGAACATTAGTTTTTTCATTTTTTATCGTTTTAGTGTTTTGAAAAAATTGTTTTTTATTTCTAAACATATACTAGCATATATAGCATCATTTGTCAATGACTTGCATATAGCCCCAATATGGGGTGTGGTTGAGCCCCACAACGGTGTGTTCTAGGGTATACTTGATACACAATGCTTCATTTTGACGAAGACGCGCAAAACAAACGAGTGAACGACCTCCGCGACCGCGACGAGGAGAGCCTGATCGCGATGCTTGCACAGGATCGCTATGGTATTCCCTATGCAGATCTGACCTCAATGGCAATCGACAACGACGCTATCCGACTCCTGACCGAACAGGATGCAAGAGAGATGGATGTCGGCCCGTACAAACTCATCGGCAAAAAGCTCTCGCTCGCTGTTCGCTCACCACTTGCACCTGGTGCCATCAAGGCATACGAAATGCTGACCGCGATGGGCTACGAGGTTAGCTATGTTATGGCAAGCCGCAAAAGCATCCAGAAAGTATGGAGTCGCTATGCCGATCTCTCATTTGCCACAAGTAGTCGCGCCGGAGGACTTGATGTGTCTGCCGATGTACTCGCAAATCTCAGCAAGACCGTCAAAACGATCGATGATGCAACGCGAGAAATCGAACAAGCAATGGCGGACACCTCTGCGCACCACCTCTCTCGTATCCTTGAGATTATTCTTGGCTGTGGTATCGGTATCGGCGCGTCCGACGTACACATTGAGCCAATGCAAGACGAGGTTGAGCTCAGGTTTCGCCTCGACGGCGTGCTTCGTGTCATCACCCGATTTGACCACCACACATACAAACAGATCAACACCCGTATCAAGCTACTCTCAGGGCTCAAACTCACGATTGCAAGCAACCCGCAGGACGGACGGTTCAGCGCCTTTCTCGGTCAAGACAAAGACCAGATAGAGATCAGCTTTCGTACATCACTCATGCCAGGCGCATACGGTGAGAGCGTCGTACTGCGTATTCTCAACCCAAAGTCGATTCGTGTGGAGCTCGAAAGTATGGGTATCTCACCGCAGATGTACGATATTTTCATGAAAGGCATCAACAAACCCAACGGTATGATCCTCCTGACCGGCCCGACCGGAAGCGGTAAAACCACGAGTCTGTATGCCTTTTTGCAGAAAATTTACAGCCCTGAGCTCAAAATCATCACCATCGAAGACCCAATCGAGTACCATCTTCCCGGCATTTCACAGACACAAGTTGATCACAAGAAAGGCTACACATTCCTTGAAGGATTGCGCAGCGCGCTTCGCCAGGACCCTGATGTGGTGATGGTGGGAGAAATCCGTGATCCCGAGACGGCAAAGATTGCCGTTGAGTCGGCACTCACTGGACACCTCGTGTTCTCGACACTCCACACCAACAATGCAGCAGGTGTAATCCCGCGCCTGATTGACCTTGATGTGAACCCCAACATCATGGTCTCCGCCCTCACCCTCTCCATCGCACAACGTCTCGTCCGCAAACTCTGTGTCGCATGCAAACACGAGCGACCTGTGACTCCTGAAGAAAAAGTACTGATTGAAAAGCTCTGGGATGAAGCAGTATCCAAAGGCAAAGACATAGGACAGTTTGGGGTGAAGCGAGATACTGCAACAGTATGGGAAGCAACAGGATGCGAGGTATGCGGCAGAACCGGATACAAAGGGCGTCTCGGTATATTTGAAGTGATCCAGACTGATGAAGCAATTGAGAAAATCATTCCGACCAGTCCAAGTGAACGAGACATCAAAGCTATTGCTGACAAGCAAGGCACACTCGACATGCGCCAAGACGGTCTAGTGAAAATCCTCCAAGGTATCACCGACTTTGCCGAAGTCGAATCAGTCGTTGATTGGGAACAAAACTAACAACAAAACCCCTTCAGTACTGAAGGGGTTTTGTGGAGAATCAAAAAATCATTAATCTCTAAACAGTCCTTATACGGACTAGGCCGCATAAGTAAAGTAGATTTGGAGGATAGCCCCAGTCGAAACCAGGACGTCCTTCGCGTAGACTTAGAACCAATGGCTGACTGCTTAGAGATTAATGCCTTCTTGAAGATAATGCTAGAATGAGCGGGTAGCTATTTCTAGAGACAATATAGCATATCCTAAAATAATGTCAAGTACCCCCCTTCCACCACCCAAAGATGAGCAGTTTAGCGACACTGTGCTTCGCCCTTCATCGTTTGATGAATACATAGGTCAAGACCACATCAAAAAGAACCTATGGGTACTCATCGGTGCTGCACAAGCGCGCGGACAGACACCGGAACACGTGCTGTTTTATGGTCCACCAGGACTTGGCAAGACCACACTTGCACATGTCATCGCCAAAGAAGTCGGTGCAAACCTCCGCATCACATCAGGCCCTTCGATTGAACGCGTCGGTGACCTCGCAGCGATACTCACCAACCTTCAGCCGGGTGATATGTTGTTCATTGATGAGATTCATCGACTCAACAAATCCATCGAGGAGATACTCTACCCTGTCATGGAGACTGGCAAGCTCGACATCATGATAGGCAAAGGCCCATCTGCACGCACCGTACAACTCGACCTCCCCCCATTTACTCTTGTGGGTGCAACCACGCGCTACGGCATGCTCTCAGCACCACTTCGCTCACGCTTCTCCGGTGGTGCATTTCGACTGGAGTTTTATCAACCCGAAGAAATAGCAACCATCCTTGATCGCTCTGCAAAGATTCTCAACATTGAACTCCCAGCAGAAATGCTGACATCAATCGCAACACGCAGTCGACAGACACCGCGTATTGCCAACTATTTGTTGCGTCGCGTACGTGACTACGCACAGATGCACAAACTCGATATTGATCATGCAACAGTTGCAAAGGCGTTTGGCATGCTCGGACTTGATGACAATGGCCTGTCCTCAAACGATATCTCTATTCTCAAGGCGCTCCGTGACAAATTTAGCGGCGGCCCTGCCGGCATCAAGAACCTTGCCGCAGCA